>NZ_JACCSO010000711.1 GCF_013812955.1 Nannocystis sp.
CTGCTCGAGTACGGCTACGCCCGCACCCCGCAGAAGGCCGACGACGCGCTGATCCAGAAGATCAGCGACGGCTCGCGCGCCGGCACCCACTCCATCAAGCAGATCATCCTCGATCTCACCAAGAGCGACGCCTTCCTCAACCGGGCTTCGGTGGCACCATGAATACCCGCACGACCAAGAGCATGTTCAGCAAGCCCCGCGTCACCCGTCGCGGCTTCCTCTACGGCGTCGGGGGCACCGCCCTCGCCCTGCCCTTCCTCGAGGGCCTGCGCCCACGAAAGGCCAGCGCCGCCACCGACCGGCCCCGCTTCGCCGTGTTCGTGCGCCAGGCCAACGGCTGCGTCCAGGCCGAGGGCGCCGAGCCCGAGATGTTCTGGCCGCACGAGCTCGGCCCCGTCACCAAGGAGCTGCTGACCACCACCGACGCCGACCGGGCCGTGAGCGAGCTCGCCGAGTTCGCCGACAAGCTGCTGCTCGTGCGCGGCACCAAGTTCGGGTTCCCGGGCAACGGCTGCGGCCACTCCGGCGGCGGCAACCAGGTGTTGACCGCGCAGCGGGTCAGCGACGACCCGTCCGGCAACAAGTCGCTGGCGATGGGTGAGTCGGTCGACAACCGCATCGCCCGCGAGCTGAACAACCCGGCCCAGCCCGAGCCGCTGGCGCTCTACGCCGGGAAGATGGGCGGCTACATCAACGAGGTGCTGTCGTACCGCGGGGCCAAGGACCTGCGCCCGGCCGACCGCAACCCGTGGAGCGTCTACACCAAGATGGTCGGCATCACCGAGCTCCCCGAGGAGATCATCATGCAGATCAAGGCCCGCCGGACCAGCGTCAACGACCTGGTGCGCGAGCAGATGATGACGCTGATGGCCTCGCCGAAGCTGAGCTCGGACGACCAGGACCGCCTGCAGCTGCACTTCGACGCCATCCGCGACATCGAGGTCGAGCTCGCCTGCCAGCTCCCGCCGCAGGCCGAGCTCGACGAGATGGCCGCGCAGATGGACTACAGCGGTCAGGACGACCGCATGCAGATCATCGTCAAGATGCAGATGAACCTGATCGCGCTCGCCTTCGCCTGCGACTACGCCCGCGCCGCGACCCTCCAGATCGGCGACGGCAACGACGGCACCGAGTACCTGATCGACGGCGTCAAGTTCCCGCGCTACCACCAGATCTCCCACCGGATCTACAGCGACGGCTCCGAGGGCGACCCGATCCCCGACGCCGTCGACAAGCACCACCGCATCGACCGCGAGCACGGCAAGATGTTCGCGCACCTGCTGCAGCGCCTGTCGATGTACACCACCGACGTCGGCACCATCCTCGACGACTCCGTCGCGGTTTGGTGCAACGACCTCGGCACCGGCGTCGGCCACAGCTACAACAACATCCCCTGGGTGTGCGCGGGCAGTGCCGGCGGCTACCTCAAGACCGGCACCTACGTCGACGCCGGCGGCGTCGCCCACAACCGGTTCCACAACACCATCCTCAGCGCCGTCGGCCTCACCAACCAGGAAGGCGGCCCCGTCGACGACTTCGGCGATCCCGAGCTCGCCCCCGGTGTGATCGACGCCATGATCGCCGTCTGAGCTCGCCGTCCGCGCTCGCCCGTGGCTGCCACGCTCGCCCGTGGCGGCCACGCTCGCTCGTCGGTCGCCACCGCGCGCTCCTGGCCGGCGCGCGCGCGCCATGAACGAGCAGACACAGCCGACGTCGCCGCGAGGACCTCATCCGTCCGTCCGTCGGCGACGGGCACGGCCGGTGATCACCCGCGAGCCTGAACCCGCGATCCCCGACCGCGCACCGCGAGGGCCAGGGCCGCCCGGGCCCCGACTCGGGCCGCTCCGACCGATACCAGCGATCGCAGGTGCTTCGGTGGCCGCGAGGCAGGACCACGGGTAGCCTGATCCGGGTGCCCCGCCTGCCCCGCCGCGCGTCGCCCTGGCTGCTGGCCCTCGCCCTCGCCCTCACCGGCTGCGCGGGTCGCAGCCGGCTCGGCGGCGTCAACCTCGAGCAAGGCAGCGAGCGCCAGGAGCTCAGCACCCTCGCCATCGCCCAGAAGGGCGCCGCCGCGGTCGGCGTGCTGTCCACCGACGTCGGCCGGGGCCTCGCCTTCGTCGTCGACCCCGACGGTTACCTGCTGACCAACCGTCACGTCGTCGAGGACGCCGACTACATCGACAACCTCACCTTCCCCGCGCTGCAGCCGGCGCGCCGCTTCGCCAGCGTGCGCATCGTCTACATCGACCCGCTGCGCGACCTGGCCCTGATCAAGGTCGAGGTCGACGAGCCGCTGCCCTACCTCCCGCTCGCGACCGGCAGCCCCAGGCCGATCCACAGCTACCTGCACCACGACGACGACGTCCTGCTGCTCACCCGCGTCGCCGAGGACAGCCCGGAGGAGCAGGACGGCCGCGGCAACGGCAGCAAGCCCGGCTTTGTCGCCCGCACCGGCAAGGTCCGCGAGCTCGAGGTCTTCAACCAGGCCGTCGGCCCCGGCACCTTCTTCGGACTGACCCAGAACGTCAAGCGCGGCATGAGCGGCGGCCCGGTGCTCGACCGCCACGGCCGCGCGGTCGGCGTGGTCTCCTGGACCTGGAAGCACCGCATCGGTGGCTACGCGATCCCGATCGCCGAGGCCACCCAGATGCTCGCCGAGCGCCCGCTGCTGGCGACCAGCGCCCAGCAGGCCACCCGCGCCTCCGACCGCGCCCACAGCTTCGTCGACGCGGTCCACGGCGGTCGCCTGGAGATCGCCCGCCGCATGCTCTCCCCCACCTACGCCCGCAAGATCCGCTCGTACACGATGCGCACCATCGCCGAGCAGATGCCCGGCGAGGGCAAGCTCCCCGTCCAGCAGTTCGTCGCGGCCCTCGAGGATGTCGTGCTCTCCCAGCCGTCCGGCGCCGAGAAGCTGCCCTTCGACGCCGTCCAGGACGTCGTCCTGCGCACCGGCACCACCAGCTTCATGCGCGCCCTCGGCGTCGACGGCGTGCTGTCCAAGGAGCAGGTCATCAGCTTCTTCTTCGAGTTCGCCCAGGCCTACGTCAGCGCCCGCTTCTTCGCCGACATCGAGGCCGACGCCGCGATGGACGTCGCGCTCGCCCGCCTGCAGACCGTCGACGCCGCCCGCACCTTCGCCTTCGCCGAGGTCGCCCAGCGCCTCAGCACCGGCGACGACATCGCCGTCGAGAAGGTCGACATGATCCCCGGCGAGTATGCCCCGCAGGCCGTCGTCCACCTGCGCGTCACCGGCAAGCCGGGCCAGGAGGCCGCCGCATCGACGCCGGCCCCCCGGCAGCAGCTGATCATGCAGCTGCGCCTGGAGTGGGGCGACTGGTACATCGCCGAGCTGCAGAGCGTCGGCCTCGAGACCCCTGTCGCCGGCTGATAAAGCGCACTATCATGCGGACTGGCCGCGCCATCTACCCACTGGCGCCCCGGAATCGCAGCCCATGGCCTCTACTAAAAAAATGTCCCTTCGCACCGGCCTCCCTCTCCTGCTCGCCGCTTGCAGCTTCGAGGCCGCCGGCCTCGGCAGCAACGGCGACGGCGGCGGCACCTCGAGCGCCGGCACCGGGACCACGACCGGTGACCCGATCACCGCGGGCAACAACGAGTCGAGCGGCGATGTGACCGACCCCGGCACCTCCGGGAGCGCCAGCGAACCGACCACCACCGACCCGAGCGGCACCACCGACGCGACCACCACGATCGACCCGAGCAGCACCACCGATGTGCCGGCCGGCTGCGGCGACGGCACGGTCGACGCCGGGGAGGAGTGCGACGCCGGGCCGATGAACGGCGACGACAAGGCGTGCACCGCCGGCTGCAAGACCAACGTCTGCGGCGACGGCAAGCCCGGCCCCGGCGAGGGCTGCGACGACGGCAACATGGTGCCTGACGACGGCTGCTCCCCGATGTGCGCGTCGGAGAGCTGCGGCGACAACGTCAAGCAGCCGGAGGAGGACTGCGACGACGGCAACCTGATCAACGAGGACGACTGCACCAACGCCTGCACCCTGCCCGCCTGCGGCGACGGCTTCGTCCAGGCCGGCGAGCAGTGTGACACCGGCGGCGAGACGGCCGCGTGCAACAGCGATTGTACCACCGCGGACTGCGGCGACGGCGTCCTCAACATGAGCGCAGGCGAGCTCTGCGACGACAACAACGAAGACACCACCGACAACTGCCCCGCCTGCCAGCCCGCCGTGTGCGGCGACGGCTTCGTGCAAGCCGCCCTCGAGAGCTGCGACGACGGCAACAACGTCGACGCCGACGCCTGCAGCAACACCTGCGTGCTCAACGGCCTGCGCGTGTTCGTCAGCAGCTCGGTCTATAGCGGGAACCTCGGCGGCCTCGGCAGCGCCGACGCGAAATGCAAGTCGCTGGCGGACGCCGCCAAGCTCGGCGGCACCTGGATGGCGTGGCTCAGCGACGGCCTCAGCAGCCCGTCGGGTCGCTTCATGAGCAAGGGCGGCCCGAGGCTCTACGTCCGCCTCGACGGCAAGATCGTCGCCAACAACTGGGCCGCGCTGGTCAGCATGCCGCTCCTGGCCCCGATCGACATCACCGAAAAGAAGCTGCCCGCCGGCAACGCGGACCACGTCTGGACCAATACCAAGCCCGACGGCACCGTCGCCACCGGCCTGCAGAACTGCGGGGGTTGGTTCAGCGCGAATGGCAACGTCGACGGCGTCAATGGTCGGCGCACGGACATGGACGCCAAGTGGACACAAGAAGGCGACGACCAGTGCAACGCCCAGAACCGCCTCTACTGTTTCGAGCAGTGATCCGCGCGCGACAATAGCCGCCGAAATGGCCGCCGATGCGCGCCTGCGATCCGAGCCAGCGTCGCCGGTGATCGTGCACCCCGGTGTCGGCAGCGTCACCGCTTCGCGTCGAGCGCGTCGCTCGAGTCAGGGGCGCGTGAGGTGGCAGCGAACCGCCCCTCCGCAGGCGTTATCGCCGGCCTTTAGCATGGGGGCATGGATCACGCGAACGGCGATGTGGCGCTGCTTGAGAAGGCCGCTGCAAAGCTCCCAGGGCTTCTATACAGCTTCCGTGTCGGACCCGATGGCAGCTTCTCGTTCGTCTATCTCAGCGAGGGTTGCCGGGCGCTCTACGAGGTGGCGCCGGAGGTGATCCTCGCCGATTTCACGGTGGCGCTCGCAATGGTGCATCCGCAGGACCTGGCAGGTTTCACGCAGAGCGTCGCCGAGGCGGTCGAGAAGCTGCACCTGTGGGAGCGTGAGCTGCGGCTGTGCACGTCCTCCGGCGCGGTGAAGTGGATCCAGGCGCGGTCACAGCCGGAGCGCGAGCCCGACGGCGGTACCAGCTTCAGCGGCGTGATGCTCGACATCACCCGCCATAAAGCCTCGGAGGGCCGCCTGCGCGGAGAGATCCAGCGGCTGAGCGCGCCCCTCATCCGCGTATGGGACGGCGTGCTGGTCGTGCCGCTGATCGGCGACTTCGGCGACAACCGGCTGCAGGCGGTGCTCTCCGAGGTGCTCCCGACGATGAGGCGTGAGGCGATCTCTTGTGTGATCTTCGACTTCACGGGTGTGGTCGGCGGGGGCGAAGTGATCGCCAACGAGCTCCACCGGGCCGTCCAGGGGATCGCCCTGCTCGGCGGCTCCGCCGTCGTCACCGGCATGTCACCCGCTCTGGTGATCGCGGTCGCGCGCACGCCCCATCCGCTGACCGGCGTCGTGATGCACGGGACCCTCGCTTCGGCGCTGCGCTCGATCGTGCGGCGGGATGGGTGACCAGGCCGCCGCGCTCGCGGCATGCGCTCGCGGGGCCTCGTCTCCATGCGGTCTGCACGGCGCGAAGATCAAAACCGGGCACAGACTCTCCCGAGCTCCGAGACAGCGTCGCCGGTGACCGCTACGATGCTGGCGATGCGAACTTTGGACCTTGGGTGGATGAGGATCATGTCGGGCGGGCTGTGTCTCGCGTTCGCGGCGGGGTGCACGGACGATGGTAGCGGCAGCGGCGGCTCGGGCTCGGCGACGACGAGCGCCGGCACGTCCACGATCACGGGCACCGAGCCGACGACCGCGGGCACCAGCGGCGAACCGCCGACGACCGGCATGACCGCGGAGCCGACCGCCTCGGGCACGACAAGCACCACCTCCGCGACCGACTCGACCACCGCGGCCGAGGTCAGCACGACGATGGGCACGACGATGACGACCGGCATGGAGGTGCAGCCCTGCGGCGGCTGCCCGGCGAACTTCATCTGCAAGTACGAACAATGTCTGCCGAACCTCGGGCCCTGCGCGACCAACGACGACTGCCCGGGCGACTCGTACTGCGACATCGACGGCCAGTGCATCCCCTATGGCGTGCCGGCGGACGTGATCAACGACCCGGAGTGTCAGAAGCAGGACGTGCCGGACGGGGTGAAGCCGGTGATCCAGTGCGAGTGGGCCGGGCCGGTCGATCCGCTGGACCCGACCAAGGCCTCGACCCTGATCTACGTGACACCGGCGGTCGCGGACCTGAACCTCGACAAGGACCCGGACAAGCTGCAGCCCTCGATCATCCTGACCACCTTCACGCAAAACGCCCTGCAGGGGCGCCTCGGCACGCTGCGGGTGTTCGACGGCCGGACCTGCGAGGAGCAGATGCGGGCCGGCGGCGCCGACGAGCCCGACGACAGCAACCGCCCGGGCTACGCGATCACCTGGGCGATCGGTGACCTCGACGACGATGTGCCGCAGGGCGGTCATCCCGAGCTGGTCGGCTTCCACCGGGTGACCGCCAACAACTCCAGCGCGCCGCTGAACCTCTACGCGTTTCGCATCGACAGCAGCGGCGACACGCCCAAGCTCGAGCGCATGTGGTACGGACGCGAGTGTCAAAACGGCGACAAGCTGGTCGCCTTCTCGAATCAGAACGGCCTCAACGGCCCGCTGCTGCAGGACCTCGACGACGACAACTTCCCGGAGATCCTGGTCGGCGAGATGGTCTTCGACCACGACGGCTGCCTCATCACCCAGCTCACGCCCTTCAGCAATGACCTCGCCGGCAGCATGTTCATGCCGCTCAGCGCCGACGTCGACCTCGACGGCCTGCCCGACCTCGTCACCCACAACCGCACCGCCGGCTGGGACCTCGCCACCAGCGAGTGGGTCAACAAGCCGTGGTTCGTCGCCAACCCCGCCGCCAAGATCGGACTCTTCGGCCTCGCCGACGCCGGCAGCTACTCGGTCATCAACGGCAAGATCGAGGGCCTGCCCGAGCTCGTCGTCGTGTCGATGTCGACCCCCAACGCCGGCACCAACGACACCGGCTCCATCCGCCTGCAGACCATGGACGGCAAGACCGTCTGGGGTCCCATCGACCTCTACCGCGTCGGCGTGCAGCCGGCCGGCCGCGGCGGACCCCCGACCATCAGCGACTTCGACGGCGACGGCCAGGTCGAGTTCGCCGCCGCCGGCGCGACCTACTACGCCGTCTACGACCCCGACTGCGTCGCCGCCCTCAACGGCAACAGCCCCCCGGAGCGGCCCGGCGGCACCTGCCTGCGCGCCCCGGATCAGGAGGCCAAGAAGCTGCCGGACGGGGTGTTGTGGGTCCAGCCCTCGCAGGACGCGTCGTCGAACTTCACCGGCTCCTCGGTCTTCGACTTCGACGGCGACGGCAAGGCCGAGGCGGTGTACCGCGACGAGTGTTACGTGCGCGTCTACGACGGCCGCAGCGGCGCGGTGCTGTTCAGCGCGCCGGCCTCGAGCGGCACCGGCATGGAGTACCCGACCATCGCCGACGTCGACGGCGACTTTGCCACCGAGATCATCGTGCCGCGCGCCTCCTTCAACCAGTGCCCGGCCGTCGACCCGCTGTTCGCCGATTCGGGGCCGTTCAAGGCCGCCAGCGGCTTCGTCATCTACCGCGACCCCGAGGACCGCTGGGCCAACTCGCGGCCGGTATGGAACCAGCACGCTTACTCGGTGACGCACATCGGCGACGACCTGCGGGTCCCGAAGGTCAGCGAGTTCGAGAACAACTGGCAGACGCCCGGCCTCAACAACTTCCGCCAGAACGCCCAGGGTGGCCTCGGCTTCCTCAAGGTCGCCGACCTCACGGTCGAGCTGCTCGACCTCGGCGCGCTGTGCGAGCTGCGCGGCGGCAACAAGGTGCTGCAGGCCGAGGTGTGCAACCGCGGCACCAACCCGGTCCAGGACGGCGTGGAGGTCGCGTTCCTCGAGACCGACGACCCCAACAAGGGCCCCGACGAGGCCGTCGTCGTCTGCACCGCGACCACCAACAAGCTGCTGCAGCCCGGCGAGTGCGAGGTGGTCGCCTGCAACGCCGAGCTCGGCGGCCAGGGCAGCATCTACGTCGATGTCGACCCCAAGGACACGATCGCCGACTGCCACCCCGGCAACAACCTCGGCGCCGGCACCTTCGCCCTGTGTCCCGGCTGACGGACCGAGCGCGACCCTCCGGCCCGCTCAGGACGACGCGGACGCGAGCACGAACGCCAGCGAGGCGCCCCGGACCGGGATCGGCAGCAGGTCCGGCTCGTCCGCCACCGCGAGATCGTCGTTAAAGACATCGCCCTCGGGCGCCTCCGCCGGGAGCGCCTCCGCTGCGGGCTCGTTCGAACCGGGCTCGTACACGCCCGGCGAGTGGAGCAGCGGCGGCGCCGTGCGGGAGCCCGACGTGCGCGGCGCGCGGGTCAGCGAATCCTCGCAGCGCGGCAACATCACGACCTTCAGCGGCGGCTGCTGCTCCGGGATGCGCCGCTCGGCGCCGCGCGCGAGCTGCTCGTCATCGTCGTCGTGAGCGATGCTGCCCGGCGTCTGCGCGGCGATGGGCTCCGGGCGCAGCAGGTCACGCAGCGACGCGCCGGCGCCGAAGACCACCAGCCCGACGAGCAGCAGCGATACCCGGCGCCGGAGCTCGCCGCGTGCCCGCGGCCGCACCTGCACCTGCGCGCGCGCGATCGGACGGACGAGTGCCGGCGCGTCGGCCTCGATCGACACCTCGAAGTCGTCGCTGGTGATGCGACGAAACACCTCGCCCATCATGCGCGCGCCGGAGAGGTCGGGGTCGACATGCCCGTGCACGGCCGACAGCTGATCGTGCAGCTCCTCGGCGCTCGCGGGGCGGATCGCGGGCCGCCGATCGATCATGCGCCACAGCAGACACGACAGCACTTCCGGCACCCGCGAGCCCGACGCCTCGCTCCTCGCGGCCAGCGCCACCAGCAGGTTGCCGAGCGCGTGCAGGTCGTCGCGGACCCGCGGCTCCTCGGCCGCGCTGGCGCCCGGCGAGATCGCCTGCGCGTGATCGAGGCCGCCGAGCACGACGCGGAACTGGTCGCCGGCGACATGCACGAGCACCGCGCTGTCCGGCCTCAGGTCGGTGTGGGCCAGGCCGATCCGGTGCAGCGCCGCGACGGCCTCCGCACACTGCAGGCCGATCGCCAGGACCAGCGGCCACTCGACACCACCGCGCCCGTCCAGCAGCGACGCGAGGCTGCGACCGACCAGGCGGTCGTGCACGACGAAGGCGCGGGGCGTCGCCTCGGCGGTCCAGCCGATCTCACGAATGTTCAGCAGGTTGCGCTGCGGGTGCTGCTGGACCAGGCGAGCGGCCTCGAGCAGCGCCGACGCGCGAGCGGCGTGCGAATGAGTGACCACGCGGGCCACGTGCAGCGAGCCGCGCGCGGCGTGGGTGACCACGGCCAGCTCGCAGAGCCCGTCCTGACCGCGGGCCTCGGTGACCACGTGCTCACCCAGGCGATACCCGCCCGGGAGGCACTGTGACAGCGATACGACGGGCATATCAGGAATGACGGCCATACCGGCCATCGGTGCGGTGCGCTCGTGGATCAACGGCGGGATCACCCAGCGAAGATCGTCCCGCGGCGCAGCGTGCGGGCGAGCAGAGGGCACGCGCCCCATCAAGGTCTGAGTTTCGTCGAATAACATCGGATACCTCGGCCTTCGGATCGTCCGCCGGTTGCATGTATCGATGCGCCGGACTTACCGTCCGGACATCCCGGCGACTCGATCGTCCGCCGGTTGCATGTATGCGCCGGACCTACCGTCCGGACATCCCGGCGACTCGTCGGAGCGGCCTACCCCAGTTAGTGCCGCGACCGCGACCAAAGGATCACTGCGCCGCGAATTTTGATCGCCCGCATGCACGCCCATGCCCTCGCGGCCGCGACCTTCCTCGCCGCAAATTGCCCGCTGCACCCCGAAGTCATGACCTGCGCGGCCTGCTAGGCTGCGCCGCGTGCCGAGCGACCACGCCGAGACCACCGCCGATGCCGAGCCCGCTGTCGCGGCGCTGACCGCGCTGCTCGGCGCTCGTCTGAAGCCCTGGACCGAGGGCTCGCTGGCGACCCTGTGCGAGGCAGGGCCAGCCCGCGAGGACCCCGGCGAGCCGCTCTGCGCGCACCTGTGGCGTCATCGCAGCGAGCTCTCGTCCTGGCTGCAGGCGGCGCAGGACGCGGGCGCGGCCGGGCCGGTGGCGACGGCGATGCGCGACTGGCTGCGCCGCTGGCTGTGGTCGAAGAATCAGTTCCTCGCGCTCGACCAAGGATCGACGGCGCAGCTCGCGGCGCTCGGCCTGCGTTTGGTTGGTGATGCACGGGTCGCGCTCGCCGCGGCCCTCGACCAGGCGGACCTGCGCGCGCGACTCGGTGAGCGGCTCGCGGCCCATCGCGCCGCGCTGGCCGGGTTCGTGCGCACGCGCCTCGGCGACCAGCCGCGCGACGTCGCCTGCGGTCATTACAGTCCGGCGCTGCAGCTCGAGGTGCTCGGCCTCGCCGACACGACCCTCGCCGATCCGGTGCTCGACATCGGCTGTGGTGTCGGCGCCGAGCTGGTGATGGCCCTGCGCGCGCGCGGCCATGATGCGCGGGGCATCGACCGCGACGTCCCGGCGAAGCTCGGCACCTCCGTCGACTGGCTGCGCTTCGTCTATGGGGTCGATCGCTGGGGCACCGTGATCTCGCACCTCGGGTTCTCGTTGCACTTCCTCCACCATCACCTCTCCGGGCAGCCGAGCGCCTACACCCACGCCGAGGTGTACATGCAGGTGCTGCGCTCGCTCGCCCCGGGCGGCGTGTTCGCCTATGCGCCGGGTCTGCCGTTCATCGAGGCCATGTTGCCCCGCGACCGCTACCGCCTGACCCGCGTGCCGTTGCCCGCCGCCCATTTGACCCCGACGCTGCGCCGGGCCCAGCTGGAGACCGGCCTCGCGCTCGGCCAGGCCAGCCAGATCCGCCGCCTCGTCTGATCAAAGCAGCTACTTGAGGATCGCAAAGGTCTGCTGGTTCATGGCGACCAGGTGCTCGCCCTGCCACAGCTCGCGAAACTCGACGAAGAAGCCCTCGCTGATCGCGGCCACGCGACCGACGTGCAGCAGCGGCAGGTCGGCCCGCAGCGACGCCAGCGGGCGCAGCAGCTCGGCGGTGAAGCTGACCGTCGCCACCGGCCGCGGGCGGCCCTCGATCGCGAAGATCGCCGGCCACCAGGCGTCGAGCATCGCGATCAACGCCGGTCCATCGAGCCGGGCCAGCGGCGTGCGCGGCAGCAGCCAGCCGCGCGTGCCGTCCGGCTCGGCGAACATCGCCGCGGCTGGTCGGTACTCGAAGTGTGCGGTGAACACCGGGGCCATCGGCGGCGCCATGCCGATGTCGACGAGCGCGTCCCAGTCGGGCGCCGCCGGGCGAGCGCGCGGCGGCACGCTCACGCTGATGCGCGGCACGCTGAGCACCGCGCTCGCGCGGGCCTGGACCTCGCCGTTTTGGCTCAGCCGCGCGTCGAGGTTGCTGAGGTTGTTGCCGCGGCGAAGCACCTCGACGACGATCTCGAGCGGACCGGGCAGCACCGGGCCGCACAGGTCGCCGGTCAGGGTCCGCGTGGTCCGGGCGGTGTCGGGCTCGCTGCGCTCGATCGCGCGCAGCAGGAGTGCGAGCACGAGGCCGCCGAAGGCCCCACGGCCCTGCTGCCAGCCCTCGGGCACGACGCCGCGGAAGCGTCCGCCGCCGAGCGACTCGACGGCGCTGGCCAGCGAGAGATCGGTCGTCATGGCGGCTAGCCGCGGTTCATCTTCTTGAACGCCCAGCTGCGGCCGTGGCCCTCGCGCAGCGCGAGGTGGATCCACAGCACCGCGAGGTTCTCGAGCACGGCGGCGTTGCGCAGCGGGCCGCTGTCGACCGGCGAGAAGCCGGCCGCCTCGGCGACGGCGGCGACCTGCTTCTTGGCGTCGGCGTCGTCCCCCGCGAGGAACACGTCGGCCACCGTCCCGCCGAGCGAGGGGTCGAGGTGGATCTCCGCGCCGAAGGTGTTGAAGCCCTTGAGCACGCGGGCGCCGGGCACGGCCTCGGCGATCGCCGCGGCGACCGAGCCGGCGGCCGGCGGCGCCCACACCGGGCCGTCGTTCCAGGTCAACGGATTGGTGCAGTCGACCACGATCTTGCCGGAGAGCTCGGCCTCCTGGGCGACCTGCACCGCGACGTTGGTCGGCGTCGTGATGAACACGATGTCGGCAGCGGCCGCCGCCGCCCTCGGCTCGAGGATCTCCGCGCGGGCGCCCGCACGCGACAGGAGGTCCTTGACGTCGCTGCCGGGGCGAACGCCGAACTTGACCGAGAAGCCCGATGCGGCGAGGCGCACCCCGAGGTTGCCACCGACGTTCCCGGCGCCGAGAATTGCGATTGTGGGTTGGCTCTGCATGCCCGCACTCTGTATCACGCCCGCCCCACCCTCGGACATGAGGTCCATAAACCTCGTATCGGCGGCGCTGGCGGTGCTGGTGACGGGCCTGCAACGCTATGTTGCGCGCACCCCTGTGGCCGGCGCGGATGACTGCGCTATGGTGCCCACCATGTCCAAGGTTGCTGTCATTTACTACTCATCCACGGGGACCAACCACACGACTGCGAACGCTGTCGCCGAGGGCGCCCGCTCTGCTGGTGCGGAGGTCCGCGTCCGCCTCGTCGCCGAGACCGCGCCTGACGCGGCGGTCCAGTCCAATCCGGCGTGGAAGGCCTTCGCCGAGCGCAGCGCGGGCGAGCCGCGGGCCGCGCTCGCGGATCTCGAGTGGGCGGACGCGATCGTGTTCGGCTCGCCGACCCGCTTCGGCAACGTCGCGGCCCAGTTCAAGGCCTTCCTCGACACCGCCGGCGGGCTGTGGTCTCAAGGCAAGCTGGCGGACAAGGTCTACGCCGGCTTCACCTCGGCGCAGAACGTGCACGGCGGCCAGGAGTCGACCCTGCTCGCGCTCTACAACTCGATCTACCACTTCGGTGGTTACATCGTGACGCCCGGCTACACCGACCCGGCGGTCTCCGCCGCGGGCGGCAACCCCTACGGCGTCTCGGTCACTGCGGGCGACGGCGGGCCCACCGAGGCCGATCTGGCGCACGCGCGTTACCTCGGCAAGCGGGTCGCCGACGTGGCGAACAAGCTCGCGCGCTAGCAGCATGAACAGCCGGGAGCGCCCGCTCGCGGGCGCCTCGGCGCTGGCCTGATCCTGCTGGCGGGTCTTGCGGGGCATGGCTCTCATTCGGCGCAAGCTTCCGAAAAGGAAGCCACCCGGGAATGAGAAGAACTCTGAGCGGGCCCTCGATGGTTGTCAAGGCACTTCCTTTCTGGAAGTTAGGCCTTATAATGGCCGGGACGATGCAGCGCGTGTGCGAGCACCTGTGCCCGAGGTTCCAGCTGGCGATGGAGGTGCTCTCGCGCCCGTGGAACGGCCTGATCATGGCCTCGCTGGAGGACGGCCCGGTGCGCTTCGGCGAGCTGCTGGCGCGCATCGAGCACGTCGGCGACCGGATGTTGTCGGCGCGGCTGAAGGAGCTGGCGAGCCGCGGTCTGGTCGATCGGCGCGTGATCCCCGGGCCGCCGGTGCGGGTCGAGTACGAGCTGACCACCGCCGGACGCGGCTTCAAGCAGGTGCTGCAGGCGATCGCCCGCTGGGGCTCGACCTTCAAAGAACCACCCGCCAAGCCGCGGACCAAGGCCGTGGCGAAGGCCAAGGCCGGCGCGCGCAGATGAGCGCCCCGCGGTCCTGATGCTGCAGGCCGCGGGTGCGGGATGATGCCGGGTCTAGCCCGGGTCTATGCCGGCTGACGTGCCGGTCGGTGTTCAGAACCAGGCGAAGCGCAGGCCGACGTAGGGCGTGTGGCGCAGGCCGTCGCCGGGCACGGCGCGCAGGTCGTAGTTGATGTTGACCGCGAGCGCGGCGCTCTGGTTGAGCCAGAATTCGTAGCCGAGGCCGAGCAGGCCGCCGAGGCCGAGCCTGGTGTGGCTGCCATCGCCTGCGGGCACGCCGGCGACGCCGAGGCCGGTGCGAACGAAGAAGCCCTTGACGATGTAGGCGTAACTCTCGACGTCGCCGCCGAGCAGGATCTTGGGGCCGAACTTCGGGCGCGCGTAGGTGCCGACGTAGAGGTTGGCGCCGAGGGTGAAGCGCTTGGTGACGCCGCCGCCGAGCGCGAGCTCGAGGCGACCGGCGGGGATGAACTTGTTCTGGTCGCGGTAGGTGCGGGCAAACAGCGGGCTGTCGAAGAAGCTCGCGCCGAAGCCGATGCCGGCGCCGACATAGAAGCCGCGGCGGTCCTGCGCGCCCTCGATCTCGACGCCGTTGCGACCGACGACGCTGGCCTCCGCCGCCTGGGGGAGCGCCAGCGCGCCGATGAACAGGCCGCCGAGCCCGGCGACCAGGGCGAGCGAGCCACGAGCGGCCATTGAGGTCAGTGACAGTCGGGCGAGACGGAGCGCGGTCATGGCACAGTCCTTCTTCAACGCAAGGTGGTCACGTCGACGACGGCGAAGCCGCCGGACTTCACGTCCACGAGGATGTCGCGGTGCTCGCGGCCGCCGGAGCCCATCGCCGTGACGGCGAGGCGATGTTGGCCGGGGGTGACGGGGACCCGGGCGACGAACACGAAGGCTGGCAGCAGGGTCCAGCTGCGGGTGTCGGGCTTGTCGGCGGCGACCATGGCCCCCTCGGCGGCGAGGGCGGCGAGCAGGCCGACGATGGCGCCGGCGCCGTCCTTGGCCTGACTGCCGGCGGCGCGGGCTCCCTCGGCCACGGCCGCGCGCACGATCAGGCGCGTGATGGCGGCGCCGATGATCTTGGGCTTGAGGGTCTCGTATTCGCGGACGATCTCCGCGTCGAGGTTGGTGGCCAGCTCGAGCGGCCACTCGACACCGTCGACCAGCAGCTGGCCGGTGTTGAACAGCGCACGCGAGGGCACCAGCTCGGGGTAGATGATGAACTTGAGCGCCGAGTGCTCGAGCACCGCGGTGCTGCCGGTGATGTAAGCCGCGCCGAGGCCGACCGCGAGGCCGATCGGCATCCGCTTCGGCTCCTTGTAAGGCACGCGGCCGACGTTCATCACCACCAGGATCTCGCCCAGCGGCGCGGGCGGGACTGCAGCGCGTGCGACCGCGGGTGCGGCTGCAGACGCGGAGTCAGACAGTGACGGATCGGCGGCAACAGGTGGTGGTTGCGCCGGAGCGGCAGCGCTGGCCGGAGCCTGACCGAGCAGCTCGTCGATGCGGGGGCTGCGATAGCCGCTGCGGGCGGCGAGCCGGGCGATCGGCGCGCGCAGGCTCGGGAACGGCTGCTCTTGCAGCGCCTCGTCGTAGTAGCGCAGGGCGGTGTCGGTCTCGCCGAGGCGCTCGAACACGAAGCCGGCGATGTACGAGCCGAAGGCGCCGTGGGCGGCCGCGCCGGCGTCGAGCTGGCCGAGGTACTCGCGGGTGATCGTGAAGCGCTTGGCCTCGACGCGGGCGCCGGAGAGGTCGCCCCCGATCAGGTAGTTCAGCATGTTGAGGGCGTTGAGGACCAGCTTCTCGGAGGGCGGCGCGTGGTACTTGCCGGCCGAGTCGCTGAAGATCCACTTGCCGACCTGGCCGGCGTCGCGGCCGATGTCGAGGAGCACCAGCTGCTTGTCGGCGGCGACCAGGTCCCTCGCGCTGAGCTTCCAGTCGCCCTTCGCGTGCAGCACCATCGCCCGCTCGAGCAGCGCGACGATGGTCTCCTTCTTCCACTGGGTCGGGAGGTCGGCGCTGCTCCTGGTCTTGAGGAACTTGTTCAGGACCCTCTCGGTACCGGCGATATCGCCGGTCTGCGCGGCGTCGCGGGCCAGCTGGGTGCGCTCCGAGTAGGTGGCGCAGGCGGTCACGGACATGGCCAACAGGCCCGCACACCAGGAGGCGCGCCCTACTCGCCGTGCTGGCAGACGTCGACCGGACATGGGATAGGACGAAATGGGATGGGACGGAATGGGACGGGGCGGAATGGGATGACCTGACCCGAGGGACAGTTAGCGAACGATCGCCTTGGAGCGCTCGGACTTGTTTTGGAAGCGGACCAGGCTGGTCTCGACCTCGATCACCTGCATGAACAGGGTGTACTGGACGCGGCGCTCCTTATTAAAAAACTCGTCGACGGTGCCGATCTTGCCGGTGATGTAGTACTTGGCGCCGAGCTGGCGCGAGATCTGGTTGGCGAAGTTGGGGTCGTAGATCGAGCGGTTTTGCTGGACGGCGACCTCGTTGGCCATCTCGGCCTGGCGCTCGCGACTGACGACGCTGACGACCCCGCCGTTGACCAGCTCGGTCTCCATGTCGGCGAGCAAGGTGTTGAGCTGGTCGTCGATGTGCTCCGAGGTCTCGTTCTTGATCGGCCAGATCGCGACGATGGCGCCCGGGGTCTGGCTGATCTGGGCCCACCACGGGGAGGCCATCAGCTTCGCCATGTTCATCTGCATCAGCTCTTGCAGGTCGCGGCGGTCGAGCGTGGTGCTCATGGCGCCCTGGTCGAGGTCGGGGTTCTCCGTGCCGGGACCGCCGCGCACGGCCTTGGGCTTACAGCCGCCGGCGACCGTGGTCAGCGAGGTGGAGAGGGCGAGCAGGGCGAGCCGCCCGAGGATGCGAGTGAAGATGCGAGGGCGAGGGCGAGGGCAGGTCGGCATGGTGGCTCCTGGGGATCCGGCGACCCCCGTGGACGTGAGCGAGTGGATGAATGATGGTGTCGCGCGTGGCAGCTTAGGATCGCGGCTGTGACGGCGATCACAGGATCATGAACAGCTTCTCGACCAGATAGAGGCGGGTATAGACCTCCTCGACCTGCTCCACGGTCTCGGCCATCAAGGTCAAGGTGACGCAGTGACGCGAGCCGCTGGCGGTCCTGCGGACTTGCACCTGCACGCGCTCGGGCGGGACTTCGGCGTGGGCGGCCGCGACCACGGCGTCGTCGAATTCGGAGGTGCCCGGGCCGAAGGCCTTGATCACGAATTCGCCGGGGAACTGGTGCACGGCCAGGATGGCCTCCCGGGAGGGGGCCCTTCGCGGGTTGTCGCCGGACATGGCGGCAGTCGTATCATGCCTGCGCGGCCACGGCACGCACGGCGCAGATCAGCTCGACCTCGCCGGCGCCAGCGGTGCCCAGCGCGGCGCCTGCGGGCCAGCTCCCGCGCTCCCCGGGCCGGGCGCGGCGGCCGTCGGCGCCCACCAGCGCGCCCTGCAACACCAGGGTCTTCGCGCCGGTGACGGGGTAGCGGATGCCGAGGCTGTGGCCGGGCGCGAGGCGCAACAAACAACTCGCCGGCCAGGCCGGAGACTGGACCATCGTCGTCGCCAGGTCCACCGGGTCGACCGGGTCCGAGATGTCCAAAGGGACATGTGGCGCGGTGCCGAGGGCCGCGAGGTCGAGCGCGAGCACGCGGATGCCGGCGGCGTCCTCGAGCCAGCCCTGGGGTCGGTCGACGCGGCCGAGCAGCTCGCGGGCGCGCTCGAGGTCGATGGAGAAGAAGCGGGCGATGTCGCCGGCGAACGGCTGCAGGCGCTCGGGTCCGGTGATCGCCGCGAGCAAGCGGGCCCGGATGCGCGGCGCGGCCGGGCCGGCGATCGTGTAGAGGGCGAGGCAGTGCACGGCGTCGCGGAGCATCGCCACGTCGGCGGCCTCGAGGCCGCGCAATCGATCGCCGAGCTCGAGCGCCGAGCGCTCGTCGGCGGGGAGCTCGGAGAGCAGGTAGCTGGTGGCCAGCTCGTCGGCCGGACCGACGGCAGGCGCGTCGATCCAGTAGAGGCCGGTCCGCAGGCACCGCAGCGCCTCGGCCAGCTGCGCGCGGACCTGGCCGGCGTTCATGTGCGAGCGGTCGCCGATCTCCGCCGCGGTGAGCCCGTCGAAGTAGGCC
>NZ_JACCSO010000715.1 GCF_013812955.1 Nannocystis sp.
CGCACCACCATCCCGATCGCCATCGGCACCAGCATCACCGCCAGCGTCGATATGACGCTGCCATAGGGGATGCTGAGGGTCGCGCTGGTATAGCCGCTCGAATACACATACAAGAGCAGGGGCATCATCAGGACCGCGGCGACCGTCGAGATCGCCGTCATCGTCACGCTGAGGGCGACGTCCGCCCCCGCGAAGTATGTGAACAGGTTGGAGGTCGTGCCGCCCGGCGTGCAGCCGACGACGATCAGCGCGACCGCCATGTCGTCCGGCAGGTCGAACGCCTTGGCCAGCCCGCACGCGATCAGGGGCATCCATCCATACTGAGAGAACAGGCCGATCAGCGGCCCACGCGGCCGGCGCAGGACCGCGCGAAAGTCGTGCATCGTCAGGCTCGCGCCCATGCCGGCCATCAAGACGACCAGCAGCAGCGCGAGGAGGATCGTCTCGAGCGGAGAGAGCATCGCACCCGCACTCTACTGCAGCGCCGGCGCCCCGCGAAGCCCCTGGAGAGGGCCCCGCGGGGGCCCGCTCAGAAGGCGGCGTTGCCGGCCACGATCAGCGGCGTGATCGCGGCGCGGGCGTTGTCGCCGGCGGTCTTGCCCATCGAGACGGTCTCCTCGTAGTCGTCGTTCTTGCCGGTCTGCCACTCGTCGCCGGGGATGAAGTAGCCGAGCGCGTCGCCGGTGTTGCCGAGGATGAGCTTGTGCGGGGCGACCATGGCCTTCTTGATGGCGAGGCCGTTGCGGGTCAGCGACTCGCCGGGGAAGGCGACGCCCTGGAGCAGCTTGCCGAGGCGAAAGTAGGTCGACTGGGTGGTGACCTTTTGATCGAGGCCCTTCATCTCGAAGTCGAACATGAGGATGCCGAGCGCGGACGCGGCCTTGAACAGCAGGTTGTCGACGCTCTGCACCCACTCGACGTGGCTGAACTCGAGCTCCGGCTCGACCTCGACGCCGGCGGCGACGATCTCGGCGGCGATGCTGGAGAGCAGCTCGCCGTAGGCCTCGGCGCGGGCGAAGTCGTCGGCGTAGTCGCCGTCGGGGACCTTGGGGGTGGCGTCGCCGAGGGTGCCGTTGAACAGCGCCACCGGGGCGCCGAGCGTGGCCTCGAGGCTCTGCACGAAGTAGCCGGGGTAGTCGCAGGAGATCATCGTGTTGTCCATGCCGAGCACGACCGGGTGCGCGGCGAACACGACGACGGCGCCGATGCGCTGGTCCTCGAGGTCGATGGCCTCGAGGATCGTCATGTCGTCGTCGGTGAAGCCCCAGCCGCGGCGGTTGTTGGCGGGGGCCTTGCCGGTGGACACCTTCAAGGTGCCGGGCTCGCGCGTGGTCCACGCGGCGGTCATCGAGGCCGCGACCTGGTCGACGAGCCAGCTGCGATAGTCGCCCGGGACGCCGCCCCACAGGCCCATGAAGTCCGGCGCCGAGTGGCTGTGGGTCGAGCCGACCAGCACCTGCGCCGGGCTCAGGCCGGTCATCTCGGCGACCTTCGCACGGACCTCGCGGGAGATCTGGTTGCCCATGCCGGGCAGGTCGACGATGCTCATCACCAGGCCGCCGCCGTTGCCCTCGACCGCGAAGGAGCGGGCGAAGATCGGGTCGTGCACGCCCTTGGCCGGACCGCGCATATAGGGCGCGCCGTAAGCCCCCATGTAGACGTCCTTGGCCAGAAATTCGGGCGAGGGCGAGACGTCCTGCACGTCCATGCCGAGCAGGAAGTGCTCGAGCACGGGGCCGCCGGTGGTGCTGTCATCGGTGGTGGTGCCGACGGTGGTGGTGCCGGGCTCGTCGGTGGTGGCGCCCGACGATGAGCCGGTGGTCTGTCCACCCTCGGCGCCGCCGGTGCTGTCGGTGCCGGTGAGGTCGCTGGAGCCGGTGGTCGGCGTCACGCTGGTCTGCGCGCCGCCGGTGCTGCTGCTGCTGGCGCCGCTGCTGGTGCTGCTGCCGGCGCTGGCGTTTTCAGGGGCAGGGTCGCTGCAAGCGGCCAGCGTGAACAGCAGGAGGCAAGGAAGACGGGACATACAAACTCCGGGGGCCAGCGGGTGACAGGGGCGCCGTCCGGGGATCGGCGCAGGGCACCACGGTATTGCAGCCAGCCCCGGGACTCCAGCGCGCGCGCGTGATTTTGCGCGGGGGAATGCTCCCGCAGGCGCCGAGTTTTGTTGTCTCACACTCGCAGCGTATCAATGCTCGACGAGGCGAAGGATCGGCTCGACGATCAAGGGCGACGGCAGCAAGGTGCACGCCAACATCCACGCGCGGCCCACAGGTTCGGGCCAGCGTGCGACCCCGAGCGGACCCTCGAGCGCGAGCAGCAGGCCCTGGATGACGAAGTAGAGGCCGATGCTCGCCGCCATGGCCGGCCCGAGCGCGACGCCGATGAACCACGCGTGCAGGGCCGCGCTGGCGAGGAACGCGAGGCCGAGGCCGAGCGCGGGGCGGCGGCGGCGAGCCAGCGGCAGGTAACAGTGCGTGCGCAGCCAGCGGTTGACGACCAGGTTCCAGCGCTCGCCCCAGAACTCGCGCAGCGAGCGGGACACGATCGGGTCGCGGTGCAGGGGCGGGGTCTCGGCGCCCAGGAGGCCGATGATCCCGCGCAGCAGGCCCTCCAGGGCCTCGCCGAGGGCATAGACGACGAGCGCGCCGAGGGCCCAGCGCAGCGGCAACTGGTCGCTGCAGCGAGCCGCGGCCCACAGGGCGGCCAGGCCGATCGGGACCCACACGGCGGTCTTGGTGAAGGCGCCGAGGTCGACGCGGGGATGCGACCAGGTGAGGTTGCGGGTGTCGACCAGGGCGACGACGAAGATGGCCCTTTGCACAGGTGACAGCGGGCTGGGCATGCGCGCGAGGTCGAGGACCCGCGCGGCGCCCCAGAAGCCGACCAGCGCCAGCAGGCCGCGCAGCAGCGGGCCGCCGTCGATCGCCAGGGGCCACAACACCAGCAGCGCGGCGAGCACGAGGCCGAGCTGGCGACGCCAGAGCGGGCCGGCGGTGACGAGGGCGGAGAGCAGGAGCAGGGCGAGCACAGGGAGAGCCGGGGGATACGAGGGAGTGAGCGAAGGAGGGAGGGAGGACGAGAGCCGATGCGAGTGGTTTGAGGATGATCGGCGGTGCGGGGTCGGGTCGTGATTCACGGGCCGCGGAGCGCCGGCAGCGGATCGGCGGGCTCAGGGACAGTAGCGCGAGCCGGGGGCGACGCTGGCGCAGGTGTTGAGGACGGCGTTCTGGCCCTTGGGGACGGAGGTGGTCTCGATGTGGATGTGGGGACCCGACGAGCAGCCGGAGTTCCCGCTCTTGGCGATCATCTGGCCCTGGTCGAGGTGGGTGCCGTTGGCGACGCCGCCGGCGAGGCTGTCGATGTGGAGATAGTAGACGAACAGGTCGTTGGCCGGATTGTCGGGGTCGCCGCAGTCGGCCTTCAGCTTGACG
Source organism: Nannocystis sp. (assembly GCF_013812955.1). Classification (GTDB taxonomy): domain Bacteria; phylum Myxococcota_A; class Polyangia; order Nannocystales; family Nannocystaceae; genus Nannocystis. Next base: position 3,432 of record NZ_JACCSO010000715.1, read on the forward strand.
AAGTTGAAGGCGTTCCAGCAGGCCGGGGCGCAGCCATTATTATAACAGTTGGGGAAGCCGAGGGCCGAGCCGACCACCGTGCCGGCGATGCCGGCGTAGATCGGGGTGCCGATCGCGGTGCCGTAGTCGATGCCATAATGGCTGCCGCCGTTGCCGCAGGCGCTGTAGTTCTGGGTGACGACGCCGGGCGGGACGTCGAGGCAGCACTCACCGCCGTTTTGCGGCTTCTTGCAGACGTCGGCCACGCCGGGCTCGTTCTGCTGGCAACCCTCGGCGCAGGTCTCGGCGCCGGCGCTCATCTTGGCCTTGCAGGTGTAAAGCACGTTGGGATCACCGCCCGGCAGGCCCGCGCCGCAATAGGCGCCGTCGCCCGAATTCGCGCCCTGGCAGGGGTCACCCTCGGGATTGCAGGCGTCGGCGATGCCCGGCGGGTTGACCTTGCAGCCGGCGTCGCAGACCTGCTTGCCGGCGGTGCCGCCGTTCTGGCAATTGTAGAGCGCGTTCCCGTCGCCGCCCATCAGGGTGCCGCCGCAGTAGCTGCCGTTGCCGCTCTGGGCCGACGCGCAGGGGTCGTCCTGGACCTGCTTGCAGGCGCCGTTCTCACAGCCGGCGGGGCAGGGGGAGGCGCCGGCGGTCATGCCTGCGAGGCACTGATAGACGCTGTTGTGATCGGCGAAGCCGCCCAGAGTCGCACCGCAGTAGTTGCCGTCACCGGCGCCGCTGCACGGGTCATCGCTCTCGCCGGTGTCCATGCTGGTGGTGGCGGAGTCGGTCGAGGTGGCGGGAGCGGTGGTGCTGGTGGCGACGCCGGTCGCGTCGCTGGCATCGCTGGTACCCGGACACAGCGTGAGCTCGGCGCATGCGGGATTGGTGGTGACGCTGTCATCGCCGGTGGGATGACTGGTGGTGCCGGTGGTGCCGGTGGTGCCCGCGGTGTCACCGGACTGGCTGACGCTGGTGAGGCCCGGGTTGGACGCGGAGAAGCCCGGGTCGGGGGCCTCGCCGCAGGCAATGATGAGCACGGTGCAGGCGAGCGTGGAGATCCGGCGAGCGCGAGCGACCATCGCTGCAGGCTACCGTGATCGGCATCGCGCCGGCAAACTCGCCGGTCGTGCCACGGACGGCGACTCTACGTTATTGTTACGGCATCATGCGACACATAGCTCTGGGGATGGGACTGGCTTTGGGCGTGACGGCGACGGCCTGTCAGGGTGGGGCGAGCAGCAGCGCGAGCGACAGCGAGGGCAGCACGAGCGTGACGGGCGTGACGAGCGTCTCGACGGACGCGAGCAGCACCGGCGCGCCGACCTCGACGAGTAGCAGCTCGGGGGTGCCGACGACGACCGAGGGTGTCGAGGGCTCCGGCACCGACAGTCACGGGACGACGACGGGCACGAGCGCGGACACCAGCACCGGTGAGCCGGACACCAGCGGCACCAGCGGCACGACGGTGGAGGACACCACCACCGGCGAGCTGTGCGAGGCGCCGGGCCTGTTGCTGGTCTGCGACGACAAGAGCGACGACCCGTGGCACGTGCTCGGCCTCGGCTGCGAGGGCGCGCTCGAGAACACGATCCCGATCCTGAACCCGAAGTTCCAGTCGAAGGTGGTGGCGTATCGGGCGGCGAAGGGCTTCGGCACCGCGTTCGACCCGAACGCGCCCGGCTCGCTGTTGTTTCGTCCGCACGAGGGCGAGAAGTTCCTGGTGATCAGCACCGGGCAGATCGCCGCGCTGCAGCCGAACGGGGCGCTCGTCGAGGTCACTCCGCAGTTCGAGAACGCCAACAACTTCAACCCGGACGCCCCCGAAGCGCTGCCGCTGCCGATGAGCCCGCTGCGCGGCAGCAACGGTGGCCAGGGAGGAACGCCGTTCCAGGGCTGCGACGGGGTCAACGACTGCTCGGACAGCATCGACCCCAACTGGGTGCTCGGCAACCAGAACCCGAACGACCTGCTGTTCGGCAGCTTCGAGGTGACGGTGCCGCCCGGGACCCACGGCTTCGGCTTCGATGTCGCGTACTTCTCGAGCGAGTACCCGGACTACGTCGGCGAGCAGTTCAACGACATGTTCATCGGCTGGGTCAGCAGCGAGAGCTACACCGGCAACGTCACCTTCCTCGACGGTCAGCCGTTCACGGTCACGGCGCTGGCGGGTGAGATGGAGAAGACCGGCTTCATCGGCGCCGACCCGGCGCTGGCGGGGACCGGCTTCGAGGGCGGCGGCTCGACCGGCTGGGTGACGATCAACTGGAAGGTCAGCCCGGGGGAGACCTTCGCGTTCGCGATCGCCATCATGGACATGGGCGACAGCAGCAAGGCGACCCTGGCCTTGCTCGACAACTGGCGCTGGAGCTGCAAGGGCTGCGTGCTGATCGAGGAGGACCCGCTGTGCGGCACGGACGGCCACCCGAAGTGCTGCGGGCTCTGCGTCGAGGAGATCGACGACCCCAAGTGCGGCACCGAGGGGCACCCGAACTGCTGCACCGCCGGATGACGGCGTTCGCGGGGGGTCCAGGCGAGCGCGAACGCAGACCGGGGGTGGACCCTCGGGTCGACTCCAGCTGTCTCTTGAGACAGTTCTGGGCCTCACCGCCGGCCCCTCACGCTGCCGCGGCGGCCCGTGATCGGCTATCGTCGGCGCAGAGGACCTTACGCATGCGCCATCCATTGCTCACCGCCATCAGCTTGACCGCACTCACCGCCTGCTCTTCGGCCGAACCGGCCAACCAGGAGACCGTCTCCGAGAGTGGTCCCGTCAGTGAAAGCACCGCCGCCGGAACGACCACCACGGTGAGCCCGACCACCGGCAGCTCGGTCTCGGACCCGACCGGGGGGACCGGGGCCATGACGACCGACGAGGGCGAATCAAGCGGCGCGGTCAGCACGATCACGGAGACGGGCGCCACTGATGTGGGCACGACGGGGATTCCCGGCACGAGCGATGATTCGACCAGCGGCACGAGCGGCGGGACCAGCAGCGAGACGACCGGCGCGCTCGGGCCCGACGGCGACGGCGACGGCGCGGCCGACGACATCGACAACTGTTTGGAGGATCCGAACGCGGACCAGCTCGACAGCGACGGCGACGGCATGGGCGACGTCTGCGACCCGGACGACGACGACGACAAGCTGCTCGACGGCGACGACAATTGCCCGCTCGTGAAGAACCCGGGCCAGGAGGACCTCGACAAGGACGGCATCGGCGACGTGTGTGAGGAAGACAGCGACGAGGACGGGGTGCCCAACGTCGACGACAACTGCCCGCTGCTGGCGAACCCGGACCAAAAGGACCTCGATGGCGACGGCGTGGGTGATGCGTGCGACGACGACAAGGACGGCGACGGGCTCGTGAACGACGTCGATGTCTTCCCGGACGACGGCGGCCAGCCCGGGGTCGTGCTGCCCAGCAAGATCTACGCGCACTCGTCGAGCAATCTTTATACCGTCGACGTCGTGGACTACGCGGTCGGCAACGTCGCCGCGTTCAAGTGGCCGGTCGACGGTGGCAGCCACCAGATGACCGACCTGGCGATCGACCGCAACGGCGTGCTCTACGGCGTGACCTTCGACCGGCTCTACGTGTGCAACCCGGTCAGCGCGCAGTGCTTCAACCTCGGGGTCCTGCCCGGCAGCTACAACGGGTTGACGTGGATCCCCGCGGGCATCCTCGAGCCCGACAAGGACACGCTGATCGGCATCACCGGCGGCGGCGGCTGGTTCCAGCTGACGATCATGAACGGTCAGGTCGCCGCCAAGCAGCTCGGCAGCTACGGGGCCGGCTACAGCTCCGCCGGCGACGCGTTCTCGATCGAGGGCGTCGGCACCTTCGCGGCGGTCAACAAGGTCGGCGTCAACAGCACGGTGATCGTCACCGTCGAGCCGAAGACCGGCAAGGTGTCGGGCGAGCTGGCGGTGACGCAGGGCTACAGCTCGGTGTTCGGGCTCGCCGGCTGGGAGGGGCTGATCCTCGCGTTCGACTCCTCGGGCCAGGTCATCAAGATCGACCCGGTCACCAAGGTCGTCACGAAGCTCGGCAACAAGGGCGTCGGCTGGTGGGGCGCCGCGGTCGGGACCTTGATCCCGCAGTGACGTGACGCCCGGCCTCGCCCTCAACCTGGGGGCGAGCCAGCGGACCGGGTCGCGGCGGCTGGTGCTGCTCCTGCGGGGTCTGCAGGGGCTGTTTCAGCGGGGGCCGAGCCGGGGTCCGGGATGATGGCCGGGGGCGGGTTGGCGACCGGGATCAGGCCCTGGCGACCGGTGCCCGCCGCGATCTCGGGCGCGGCGACCAGGGCCCGCAGCACCGCCATCAATCCTTCGGGGGTGCAGCTGTCGTCCTTCCAGGTGAACTGCCGGACCACCGACCAGCCGGGCAAGAAGGCCCAGTGCAGGTCCTCGCGCTCGCTCCAGTAGGCGCCCTCGATCCCCGGGATGGGCACGGCCGTGAAGCTCGGGTCGTTGGTGCTCTTGCGGGTGTAGGTCTGATGCTCCTCGGCGGCCTGCTTCGGCGTCGGATTATGCAGGTTCGAGATGCGAAACCAGGTCGCGGGCACGCCGGCAGCGACCACGTCGGGGAGGAAGTAGAAGCCGCAGCTCGCGTAAAAGGATTCGCCGAGGTAGAGCTTGAGGCCGCAGGCGCGCTTGACGGTCTCGACGTCGAAGCCGAGCTGGCGCTCGCAACACTCGGGGTCGGGCAGCTCGGGCGCGAAGAGTCGACACTTGCCGTTGGTCTCGTCCGGCTGGCCGGTGCCCGGGCTCGCCGGTGCGGGCGGTGGGGACAGCGGCGTGCCGCGATCGCTGGCGGGGTAATAGTCTTCGGTCGCGTTCACGGCCCGCGGGTCGTCGACGGCGACGGCGATGGCGACTGCGCCGGCCTTGCTCTCGACCTTGGTCGGGGTCGGGCTGGTGGCTTGCGGGCAGGCGGGCAGGGGCCCGAGCAGCACGAGGAGGACGGCGATCCGCAGGCGAGACATGACGGGGGACACTCTTAGCGCGGCCCGCAGCGGCGCGCCAGCCATGTGCGCGAGGGCGAACGCGGGGTCCGATGGCGGTCCGGGCGGAGGGTCTCAGGGGCCGCGGGTCTCGGGGCTGCGGCGCCGGCGAGGCAGCAGCAACAGCAGGGCGAGCAGGCCGGGTGGGGCGGCGAGGGTTCGGCACCCGCCGCCGTCGCCTGTATCGCCATCGGTGTCGGTATCGGTGGCGGCGGCGGTGTCGGTGTCGGGATCCTCGCTGCCCTCGGCGAGCAGCGTGAAGCGGACCGTGTCCTTGCCCGCGTTGCCGGCGCCATCGCGGATGGTGACGGTGAGGTCGTAGTCGCCGGCCGGAGGGTCTTTGAGCGCGAGGTCGAGGCCGCTCACCGGGCCGGCGTAGACGGTCTCGCCCTTGTTGGTGACGGTCAGCTCGTAGATCTGCGGCGTGAGGTCGTCGACGACCTCGCCCTGCAAGCGCAGGGTGGTCGGCAGCACGTGAAAGGAGCCGTCCTGCGGGCTGGTGATGTCGAGGGTCGGCGGCTGGGTGTCGGGGATCGCGGGGCCGAACAGGGACAGCAGCTCCCGGTAGCTGTTCTGGAACCCGACCTCGCAAAATTGCTGATGCACCTGATTACAGACGCCGCTGGTCTCGACCAGGTCGGTGTCGGAGACGATCTTGTTGCACTGGTCCTGGAACCGCGGGGTCGCCTGGGCGACGAAGGGGTGCAGGTTGTCGAAGGGCGAGTTGACGTGCTCGAGCCCCCAGGTGTGCGCGGCCTCCTGCAAGACGATCGTCGAGCCGATGTTGGAGCCCTGAAACGCGCCCGCGAAGCTGGTGTCGTTGGCCCAGAGGTTGCCGCAGTCGATGTAGGGGGCGATGCCGGCGAAGTCCTGCTCGCCGAGGTCGCCGTAGAGCACCATCGTGTAGTCGGTGTCGGCGGGCGGACGGGTGGTCACCGCGCGGATGCCGAAGTCCGCGAGGTCCTTGCGCACCGCCTGCATGATCGCCAGGCGGCGGTTATCGGTGCCGACGAAGGGGCCGACATAACCGGAGAAGAGGTCGGCCAGGCTGCTGCAGTCGTGGCGCGAGTCGTTGCCGCAGCCGCGCCGCAGCACCGCCCCGTCGAAGTTGATGTAGAGGATGTGCGGCTTGCCGGCGGCCCGCGGCAAGACGTCGTGGCCGGTCCAGGCCAGCGGCGCGGTGGCGAGTTGTCGACCTGGTACTTCGGACAGGTCATCCGGGACCCGCACGCCGGCCCGCGCGATGCCCGGGATCGCGGTCGAGATCGGGAGCAGCGCGAGGAGCAGGAGCGGCCAGCGCATGCTGCAGGCTACCGCCGATCGCGCTGCGGCGCACCCGGCGAGCGACGGCGTCGCAGCCCGAACGCGAGCGGCAGCAGCAAGGGCGCGAGTGAACCCGCGTCGCTGCTGCGGCACCCGCAGCCGTCGTCGCCCTCGGAGCCGGCCGGGCCGTTGCTGGTGGCGGAGGCGGTGTCGACCCCGGTGTCCTCGGCGGCGCCGGTGTCCTCGGCGGCGCCGGTGTCCTCGGCG
>NZ_JACCSO010000719.1 GCF_013812955.1 Nannocystis sp.
CTCGAGGCTCCGGCGCTCCGCGGAGTTGTCGCCTGCGCCCGCCGCAGCGCGTTGTAGGGCCTGCGCGGCGCGCTGGGCCGCCTCGAAGCTCTGCAGCGCGCGGGCAGGATCGGCGGCGGCTTCGCCCTCGAGCTGCTGCAGCTGCTCGCGCGCGTCCTCGAGGGCGCGGCGAGCGTCACGGCCGAGCCGGGCGTCATTGATCGCGTCGAGCTCCTTGCGCAGCGCGGCGGCCCTCTGCGCGGCTTTTTTGGCGGTCGCGGGATCGAGGCTCTGACGCTCGGCCTGGGTGCGCCACTGTTGATGCAGCGCGCGGGTGTCACTGCGCAGACCGACCTGCTCGTCCTGCAAGCGGCTGAGCTCGCGCATCATCTCCATGCGGGCGCGCTCCTTCGGGGTGAGCGGGACGTCGTCGGGGCGAGCCTCGCCGAGGCGCTGCTGCACGCTGTCCCGGAGGTCGCGCAGCTCGTCGAGGGCACCACGCGCCTGGTCGAGGGCACCGTCGATGTCGCCGCGACGCAGCTGCTCGCCGACGTCCTGGTTGCGCATGCGGGCCTCGAGCGCCTGGAACGCGTCGAGGTTCAGGAACTCCTGGCCGACCTCCTTGTCGAGCTTGGCCCTCGCCTCGGAGAGGCGACGCAGGTCCTCGCGGATGCGCTGCTGCAGCTGCTCGATCTCGCCGCGTACCGACTCGTCGCCGGCCTTGAGCTTCTCCAGCAGGTCGACCAGCTTCTGTTGAGAGGTCTGGAGACGGGCGACCAGCTGCTCGATCTGGGCGACGACCTGCTCGTCGACGAGGTCGTCGAGGCGGATGATCTCGTCCTCGAGCTGGGTGATCTGGCGGCGGTTGTGCGCCGTGAACCGGGCCAGCAACCCCGCGATCGGGCGCCGCGCCCCGCTGTCGGGCGGGAGCTCGGCGTGGAGGGCGGCCTCGACGCGGTGCAGATCCATCAGCCGGCGGTGGATCGCGGTGAGCGTGGCGACGTCGCGGGCCGGCGTCAGGTTGTCGACGGAGAGCGCGTCGATCACCCCGCGAATCGCGGTCAGCAGCTGTTCGGAGGCGCTCAGGAGGTCACGGGCGGAGCGCAGCGCGGCTTGCTCGGCGGGCGGGCGGGCGACGGGGACCTCGCGCGGCGGACGGTTGGCCAGCGGGAGGTTGAAGAGGACGTCGAAGTCGTCGAGGTCGCTGTCCGCCAGTGGTACATCGGATGTCTGTTCGGACATGTTCCCGGGGACAGCAGCGTTCGGGTCGCCGAGCGTGGGGTCCTCGCGGATCATGCGGCGAGCCAGCAGGTCGACCGCCGCGTCGCGCAGCTGCGCCAGGCTGGCGAGGTTCTCGGCGTGCTCGCGCTCCTCGTCGCGGATCGTGAGGCGCATGCGGGCCGAGCGGGCGGCTTTGCCGGGCGGGTCGGCGAGCGGCACCAGGCCCAGGCCCGGGTCGTTGTCGCGGACCTCGATCCAGTAGCTGAGCTCGTGGCGGTCCCCGAGCGGGACGCTCGAGAGGTCCCAGGTGTAGCGGTGCTGCCAGCTGCGGGCGCCCGGCGGCGGGGGTCCAGCGTCGAGGCGGATCTCCTGCTGGGCGGGGCCCTCGAACACGAGGGTGGCCTGCGCCAACCCGAAGTCGTCGCGGGCCTTGAAGCGCAGCTCGATGCTGTCGCGCTCGCTCGGGTCGCCCTGTGAACGCGGCAAAGGGGCGAGTTCGACCTCGGGGGGATCGTCGGGCTCGAGCTCGAGACCAAAGGCCGGAGCCGGACCGGGATCGTCGTCGGCGACGAGGCGCCAGCTGCCACCACCGCGGACCACGAAGCTGCCGCGCCAGGTGCCGTCCACATCGGCGCTCAAGTCACTGCGCCCGGGTGGCGGCGTGGCACCGGCCTCCGGGGCGTCGAGGTCGAGGATCACGTGCAGGCCGGTGAAGGGGCGGGTCGGCGTCAGCTCGAGGTCGATACGGGTGCCGGCGAGCACACGCAGCTTGCCGCTGGGGTTGCGGACGGTCCGAGGGGGCCTGGCCGCGTACTCGGGGGCCGCGAGCGTGAGATCGAGGTTCGACCACAGCGGCTCGGGCGGGACCGGGGGTGTGCCGTCCTCCGCGGAGAAGAGGAGGGCGAGGCCGCGGACGAAGTCGCTCCGACTGGACAGCAGGGCGCTGCTCAGGGCCAGGACGGCCAGGGCCAGGGCCGGCGCCCGCAGGCGCAGGGGCGGCGCGGCGAGCCCGGGATCGCAGCCACGGATCCGTGCGCCGATCCCGAGGACGTAGGCCATGGCGAGGTCACGTGAGCCCGCCGTGCCTGGCAGGACCGCGTCGCCGGGGCGAGGATGAATGGACTGGTCGAGCTCCGCGGCCCCGAGGATCTCCCAGCGAAGCGCGAGGTCGGCCGCTTTCAGGGCGCCCGCCGGGTCTTCATGGGTGGACCGAGGCGTGAGCGGTCCGCGGTTTTGGGCTATGGTAAGCGCCGTCCGATGCCGTGTTCCACCCAGCCGTCGCGCCCGCCGCAGCGCTCGCAGGAGCAGCCCCGCCGAGGCAAAACCCAAGGCGCCGAGCAGCAGCGGCGCGAGCCAATCTCCGCGCAGCGTCGCACCAGCCGCAGCGGCCGCGACGATCGTCCCGGCGCCACCGGCGACCAAAGCCCACAGGCCGGCAGTCACCAGCTCCCGTCGTTTGGTGACGGCAGCGGTCGCGGCGAGGAAGTCGTCCAGTGGGGCCTTCACGCGCATGCGCCGAAGTCCGGTATATCCGCCGTGCGGGCCAGCGTCACTGTCTGCTCGTCGATTCCCCGCGGGGCGTCTGGGTTCACGTCCCTGGCTTCGCTTCCTCTCAACGCGCGCTCGATGCGCCCTGAATAGAGCGGGCATGCGCCCGTCGAAGGACAACTTTTAACGTGGTTTCCCCAGAAGCCGACGACCAAACCCTGGTCGCAGCCTGTCGACTCGGCGATCGACAGGCGTTCAAGAGCCTGATGCAGCGCTACCAGCGCAAGGTCTATTCCGTGGCGTATGGGTTCCTGCGCAACCAAGAGGATGCTCTCGACGTGGTCCAGGAGAGCTTCATCAAGGTGCACCGGTACCTGGGAAACTTCGAGGGTAACTCGAGTTTCTACACCTGGCTGTACCGGATCGTGACCAACCTGTGCATCGACCACATTCGCAAGAACAAGCGCCATCGTGAGCTCGAGTTCGACGACGGTTTGCGCCACGACGGCGAGGATGGCGGCATGTCCGCGCTTCCGCTCTCGAGCCTGGGCGATCCAGCCCAGGTGCTCCAGCGCCGGGAGATCCTCGATGCGGTGCAAGACGGCCTGCAGTACCTCAGCGAGAAGCACCGGGCCGTGATCATCATGCGAGAGCTCCAGGGGATGTCCTACGAGGAGATGGCCCAGGCGATGACGTGCTCGAAGGGCACGATCATGAGCCGGCTGTTCCACGCCCGGCGCAACATGCAAAAGCTCCTGACCGAGCGGCTCGGGTATGTACCCAGCCCGCTCGCGGACGAGACCGGTGAAGATCGTGACGCCAGCAGCGTCGCTACACCTGGGGCGGTGCTGTCATGACGACCAGAGAGATCAGCGAGCAACAGCTCAGCGCTTACTTCGACGGCGAACTGTCGCCAGCCGAGCGGGCAGAGGTCGAGCAGTGGCTCGCCCACGACACCGGAACGGAGAGCGCCGGGTCATCAGCATCATCTGCATCGTCTGGATCGTCCAGGCCATCCGGACGCGCCGTGCTCGCCGAGTTCGGGCTGATGCGCGACGCGCTCGGTGCCAGCCTGAACGCCGAGGCCGCCCGGGTGCCCGAGGCCCGCTTCGAGCAGATCTGGGACGAGATCGATCGGGCCCTCGACCGTGACACTGCGGCGCACCAGCCGTCGGCGCCGAGCCCGTCGCTGTGGGCGCGGGCTCTCGGGATGCTCCGGCCGGTGTGGATCCCGGTCGCGGCGACCGCCGGCGTCGCTGCGGTGCTGATCGCGGTGGTCAACGGAGGCGTGGTACCGACCGATGAAACGGGCACGAATACCGTCGAGCTCGTCGCGTCAAAGCCCGAGCCGCTGCCCGCGGTCGCTCCGGCGCCGGTCCACGTGGCCGCCGCCGAGGTGGAGCTGATGTTCCCGGAGCCCGACATGCGTGAGGCGGAGATCGAGCGCATCGAGTTCAGCGGCAAGCAGGGCCGCATCGGCACCATCGAGGGCAAGCGTGGCACCACGACGGTCATCTGGGTGTCCGACGAGGACGCCGGGGCCGGTGAGCGTTCGCTCTGAGTTTCGATAATGCAAGTTACGCAGCACTAGATGAGGCACACGACCATGACACCGCGGATCCTCGCTTCAGCCTTCACGGCCCTCCTCCTCCCGGCCACCATCCTCGGTGGCCTGTCGCTCGCGTCCGCCGAGGTTCGTGCCGAGGTCAAGGCGGTCGCCTGTAAGGTGACGGTCTTCCTCGCCACGAAGGATGGGGACGGTAGCATCTCCCCGGAGCTCAAGTTCCTCGAGGAGCAGCTGCGAGATGACCAGTTCGCGGCGTTCAAGGGCTTTCGCCTGCTCGAGGCCAAGACCCTCAAGCTCGGCCTCGACAAGCCGTCGGTCGCGGCGCTGCAGTCCGGCTTCCAGCTGCGGCTCAACCTCCTCGGTGAGGAGGCGAGCAAGCTCAAGCTGCACGCGAACTTGATGGCGCCCGATCGCGACAAGCCGCTCGTCGACACTGCGTACAAGATCGACAACAACGGTCTGTTGCTGGTCGGCGGTGTGCGGCACCTCGATGGCAAGGTGTTCTTCGCGATCCAGTGCCGCGGCGAGACCTGAAGCGAGCGCCAGGCGAAGGCGAGAGGAGGCCCGGGACTTTTGCCCCGGGCCTTTTTGCGTCGCTGTTTTGCGGAGGCTCCTGGGCGGCGGAGGCGCGGGCGCGCTCTTGACCGGCGATTTGCGAGAGGGGGCTCGCGGCGTTACTCTGTGCCGCCGTTTCGCCGCGCAGGCCAAGCCGTCTCATGTCGACCCCTGCCTCTCCAGCGAGAACGCGAAGCCGCTGGCGCCTCGCCCTGATCCTCTTCGGCGGGACCGTGCTGCTGGCAGGCGGCATCGTGGCCAGCTACCCGGTGTGGGCCGACTCCTTCGTGCAGGCCAAGGTGACCGAGCGTTTGCATCGCTTGACCGGCGCCACGGTCGAGATGGAGGCCTTCGAGCTCGAGTACAGCTCGGTGACGATGCGAGGCGTGGTCCTGACGATCGATCCGCAGACGTCGATCCGCCTGGATCGTGTCGACGTGGAGATCAACCGTGAGCTGCTCTGGTCCGGCAAGGTGATCATCACCTCGGTCGAGGCCACCGGCGGCGCGGTCCGGGGCGACATCGAGGTGTTCAGGGCCCGGTTCGCCGAGGCCCGCGCAAAGACGAAGAGCTCCGAGAGCAGCGGAGGCGGACGGATCCGGGCCATACCGGATCGAGCTGCGGTTCAGGGCATCACCCTCGACCTCACACGCCCGGTCGGCGAGCACACGGCCCATCTGCTCGCCCGCGCCGACGTCGACGTCAGACTGGTCCAGGGCAAAGCGACGCTGACCTTGAGCCAGGTCGAGGCCTCGCTCGGCGAGCGCGCGCTGCGAGCCGCGAGTGTGTCGACGACAATGACGCGAGTGCCCGGCCAGCTCGCGTTTGCGCTCGAGTTCCCGATCAGCGTCCAGATCGAGGGCGGCGCGACGGCCCTGACCCCACAGATCGCCATGGCGGACGTCTCGGGCAGCGTACGCATCGCCGACGTCGCGTTCAGCGAGGTAGGGGTCGATCTGGCCGGCGGTTTTTCGGACGAGCCACGTGCGCCGGCTCGGGCGGCAGCCGACCCCACGGTATCGGAGGACAGCCCGCCGCTGTGGACACTCAAGGGCAGCGCGGCGCGTGACCTGTCCTCCGGGACCATCGACCTGACGATGGCGGCCTTCAAGCTCGGACGGATCCCCGCCGTGCTCGCCCAGTTGCCGGTGGTTCGGTCCGAGGACGCGACGGTGGGCGGCGATCTGCAGGTCGCCTTCTCCGGAGGCAAGGCGCTGGTCGAGGGGGACCTCGCGCTCGCCGGCCTGAACATCGACCACCCGTTGTTGGCGCGCCAGCCGGTGCTCGGCCTCGGCTTCAACTTCGACTTCAGCGCCGAGATCGACCCGGCCCAGCGGCGGGTGACGATCTCCGCGGCGACGTTGAGGCGCGGTGGCCTCGAGGTCGACGTCGACGGCGAGTTCGTGCACCCCGAGGACCCGGCGCTGCGAAAGTATCGCCTGCACCTCGCGGTGCCGAAGGTCGCCTGTCAGGAGGTCATCAAGGCGATCCCCGCCGAGCTGGCGCCGAGCCTGGTGGGCTTCGAGCTCAAGGGGGACTTCGAGCTCGACTTGCAGGCCAACATCGACTTCTCGGACCTCGAGAAGCTGGCGCTCACGGGCCGGATCGAGAAGGACAAGTGCAAGGCAGTGAAGACGCCGGCGCTGGTCGCAGCGAGCCGCCTGAACGGGGCTTTCACCCACCGCGTGACCATGCGTGACGGCTCACAGCGGACCGTCGATCTCAGCGAGGGCTCGGGCAGCTTCACGGCGCTCGACCAGATCTCGCCGTACATGGTCGCCGCGGTGATGACCACCGAGGACGGCGGCTTCTGGCGCCACAAGGGCTTCCTCACCTCGCAGTTTCAGGCGGCCCTCAAGAGCAACCTCGAGGCGGGGAAGATCCGGCTCGGCGCGTCGACCATCACCATGCAGATGGTCAAGAACGTGCTCCTGGCACACGAGCGCACGCTTTCGCGCAAGCTGCAGGAGCTGATCTTGACCTGGTACGTCGAGCAGTCGCTGAGCAAGCAGCGGATCATGGAGATCTATCTCAACGTGATCGAATTCGGCCCCGGCATTTATGGGGTCACGCGTGGCGCCTCGCACTACTTCGGCAAGACGCCGGCCGAGCTCACGCCGCCCGAGGCAGTCTATCTCGCGCTGATGCTCCCGAGCCCGGTCCGCCGGCACGTGAACTACTGCGAGGGCGCACTGACGCCGGCGTTTCAGGTGAAAATGAAGCGCTTGCTGGCGATCATGCAAAACCGCGGGCGCCTCGATCCGGAGACCTACGAGGTCTGGAAGGACGGTGTCATCGTCTTCGACCCGACCGACCTGCCCTCCAGGAAGGAGTGCCTCGCGGAGATCCAGCGGCTGCTCGCGGCCTCGTCGCAGCAGCGCTCGCTCTCGGGGCTGCTCGACGACAGCGGACCCGATGACGAGTCCCTGCCGCTGACCGCGGACGAGGTCGTCGATGCGGGGCGCGCTGGCAAGAAGAAGGGCAAGGCCGCGGACGGCTTCGACGCGGCCGCGCTCGAGGCCCTCGGTGGCGACGATCCGTTCCTCCAGGCGGGAGAGGTCCCGTGAGCGCCCGCGTTGGCTGCTTCAGCCTCGTTTGCATCGCATGCATCGTGGCTCTCGGGTCAGCCACAGCGCGTGCGCAGGAGGTCCTGATCGAGGCCGACGCGAGCCCGCGCGAGCCAGAATTTCGTGGGCGCAAGGTCCACGGCGACATCCGCTTCGGTGCCGGCTTCGGCTTCATCGTCGAGGACCCGACGGCGAGCCTCGAGCCCTCGCTCGGCCTCGATTTTCGCGACATCGCACCGGTGCAGGTGCGGATCGGCGGGCCGGTGCGCCTGCGGATCTACGACCGCGATCCCGAGCAAGGTCCGGTGCTGCGCGGCACCGACTGGGACGAGGCCGGCGACTACCTGGCGATCCTTCAGCAGCTCTCCTATAACGGCGACTATGTGTTCGGTCTGCAGGGCCGGGCGATGATCGACCTGCGCGTGGGCAACCTCGGTCGTGTGCACGTCGGCCACGGCAGCATCGTGCACGGCTATGCCAACAGCCTCGATCTCGATCGTCGGCGCACCGGCATCGACCTCGACGCGCGGGTCGAGGGCGCGCTGCTCCAGCAGCCCGCGGGCGCCGAGCTGGCCTTCGTCGTCGGCGACCTCGCCGGCCAGCAACTCTTCGGCACGCGGGTGGGCGCCGACTGGGCCGGCGCAGGCGTCGGCTTCTCGGTGTTCGGTGACCCGCTGGCCCCGCGTGCGCTGCAAGCCGGGGCCGGCAATGGTGTGCTGGTCGACAGTCGCAACCGCCTCGCATCGCAGGGGGACCGCGGCGCCACGGCGCTCGGCCTCGATTTCAGCTACCGGTGGACCGACCGCTGGCGCTATCTGGTCGTGCCGTACCTCGACTTGAACCTGATGCCGGGCCTCGGCAAGGGCATGCACCTCGGCGTCGACACAGAGTTCACGCTCGGCCGGCGCCGCGCCGTCCGCCTCGGCGTGGTCGGTGAACTGACGGTCGGTGATCGCGGCTACGATCCGACCTACTTCGACGTGTTCTACATGGCGCAGCGGATGCAGGGGACCTTCCTGGCGTACCCCGGGGACGCACCGCCGGGCTTCTCCACCGATGCGCTGACGAAGTACGGCTTTGTCCAGGCCAACGACCTCGGCGGTGCAGGCGGTTATGGGGCGCTGCGCTTCTCGCACGAGGAGGGCGCGTTCGTGGAGATGGGCTACCGGTATCGTCCGGGTCCGCTCGGTCACACCTGGGAGACGCGGGTCGGCGTCGATCTCGAGGTCGTGCAGCTGTCCGTGCTGGCGGCGCACAAGGGTGCGCTGGGCTTCAACATCGTCGAGCCGGCGGGCACGCTGGCGCGCCTCGACCTCAACGTGCCGATCAATCCTTACCTCGATGTCACCGCCCAGGCCGGGTGGCAGCCGGTGGTCCGACGCGCGCCGGGCGAGAGCGCGGCGGCGCGGCAGCCCTCGTCCGGCTTCGTCGGCGGCGGCGGCTTGATCTTGCTCGGTGTCGCTGGACGCTTCGGTTGGTGACCTCGATGCCAGGAACGATCGGACAGGTCCCGGAGGACAGCCGACCGCCGCCACGCGGACTGATGGACACCGCCGAGTTCGCGGCCGTGGTCGCTACACGTGGCGCCGAGGTCGTCGCGGCCCGGCTCGCGCCGTTCTTGACCGTGGCCCGGCGCGCGCGCATCGAGGCGGTGCTGCGCGCTCGCGTCGCCTCGCTGCAGGTGGCGATCGAGGACCCGCAAGATCCACACAACGTGGCCGCGGTGGTCCGTAGCGCCGAGGCGCTCGGAGTCGGCGCCGTGCACGTGATCGGCGGGCGGGCGAGCGGCCTGCTGTCGCGCAAGGTCACCCGCGGGACCTTTTATTGGGCGGACATTCGTCACCACGCCGGCTGGGACGATTTTCGCGCCGGCCTGCCCGCGGGAATGCAGCTGGCCGGCGCCTGCGTCGATCCGGGGACCGTGGAGCTCGCCGTCGTACCCGTCGATCGACCGCTGTGTTTGCTGTTCGGCAACGAGCAGTCGGGGCTGTCGGCGCGGGCGCGAGCGGCCTGCACGCTGCACTTTCGCATTCCCATGGCGGGCATGGCCGAGAGCCTCAATCTCTCGGTCGCCGCAGGGATCACGATGTACACGCTGCTCGAGCGGCGCAGGGCGCTGCTGGGCGGCGCGGGCGACCTCCCGGACCAGGAATTGGCCGGGCAGCGCGCACGCTGGTACGCCAAGGCCATCGATCCGCGGCTGGTCCGGCGCGCGCTCGAGATCGCTGGTGAGCGGACCGAGGAAGAGAGCTCATCATGACCGCACGACGCTGGCGCAAGATCCTCGGCTGGACAGCAGGCCTGGGCCTGACCGGCCTGGTCCTCGGTGTGGGTGGGATCGCCGGGGTGTTCTGGTACTACGGCCGCAACATCGAGCACGTCGACGTCGCCGCGATCCGCGACTATCGGCCGCCGCAGGTGACCCGCATCGTCGCCCGTGACGGCACTGTGCTCGGCGAGATCTTCAGCCAGCGGCGCTCGCTGATCCGCTTCGACGACATCCCCACGCACGTCGTCAACGCCTTCCTCGCGGCCGAGGACGCCGACTTCTACAACCACGAGGGCATGGACTACTTCGGCATGGCCCGCGCGGCGCTCACCAACATCGAGGCCGGTGAGCTGCGCCAGGGCGCATCGACGATCACCCAGCAGGTGGTGAAGAACTTCCTGCTGTCGTCGGAGCGGACCTTCGAGCGCAAGATCCAGGAGCTGCTGCTGGCGCGCCGGCTCGAGCAGGCGCTGTCGAAGCACGAGATCCTCGAGCTCTACCTCAACGAGATCTTCCTCGGGCACGCGCGCTACGGCATCGAGGAGGCGAGCCGCTTCTACTTCGGCAAGAGCGTGCGCGACATCAACATCGGTCAGGCGGCGGTGCTCGCCGGTCTGCCGAAGGCGCCGGGCAAGGTCACGCCGATCAAGGACCCGACCCGCAGCAAGGACCGTCAGGTCTACGTGCTCCGGCAGATGGTCGCCAACGGCTTCGCCCAGCCGCAAGACGTCGAGGCTGCGATCGCCGCGCCGCTCGAGTTGAACCCCAATACGGAGGCCTCCACGACGCATGCGGGCGCGCAGGAGTTCGTCGACGCCGCGCGCGAATTCCTGGTCGCCAAGTACGGAGAGGAGCGCCTGGATCGCCTCGGCGCCACGGTGACGACGACGGTCGACCTCGGCTTGCAGGAGCAGGCGCGGGCCGGGCTGCTCGAGGGTCTGGTCGCCCTCGATCATCGCCAGGGCTATGGCCACAAGATCAAGCCGATCAAGCCCAAGGAGCAGGCCAAGGTGCTCGAGAAGGGCAAGGTGGCGCTGGCGATCGGAGCGATCGTTCCCGGGGTGATCCAGGCGCGTGATCCGGCGCGCGGGCTGCCCGCGGACACCTTCGTGGCGAAGGTCGGAGACAGCGAGCTGCTCGTGCGGGTGCGTGAGGGCGGACGTTACGACGATCCCAAGCTGACCCACGATGAGCAGTTCCCCGCCGGCGGCGTGACGATGGTGACGGTCAATGCGTTGGCCGGCTCGCCGGAGGCCAAGGAGGCCGGCGCGCCGGAGGGCTGGGCGGTCGGCACCATCGGCTCGGGCCCGCAAGCGGCGGTGGTGGTCGCGGAGGCGAAGACCGGCGAGATCGTGGCGATGATCGGCGGGGACAGCTACCGCCGCGGCGACTTCAACCGCGTGCTCGCGGCCAAACGTCAGCCGGGCTCCTCGTTCAAGCCGTTCATTTATGGCGCCGCTCTGGCCACCGAAAAGATCACGGCGGCGTCGCTGATCAGCGACTCGCCCGAGATCTACGAGAAGTGGCGGCCGACCAACTTCGAGGCCGACGTGTACCGCGGCGACATCCGCCTGCGGGTCGCGCTGACCTTCTCGGTCAATACGATCGCGATCAAGCTGCTCGACACGGTCGGCTTCGAGGCCGCCCACGCCTTCGCCCGGGCGGCGGGGATCCAGGCGCCGTTGATCGAGAACCTCGCGCTGGCGCTCGGCGTCAGTGAGCTGACCCCGCGCGACCTGCTCGCCGGCTATCTGACGCTGGCGCGCGGCGGCTCGTACCTCGAGCCGACCTTCATCCGCTCGATCAACATCCCGGGTGAGGCCAGCTGGACGCCGGAGCGCGTGCCGCAGCAGGCCCTGCGCGACGACATCGTATTCGTGCTGACCTCGATGATGACCAGCGTGATCCAGGAGGGCACAGGGCAGGCGGCTCGTGCGCTCAAGCGGCCGGTCGCGGGCAAGACCGGGACCTCGGCGGAGCACCGCGACGCCTGGTTCGCCGGCTTCACCCCGGACCACGTGGCGATCGCGTGGGTCGGCTTCGACACCCCGAAGAAGCTCGGGAAGAGCGAGACCGGCGGTCGCGCGGCGCTGCCGATCTGGTTGACGGCGATGAAGGCGGCCAGCGGCGCGCTCCCGGTCCGCGGCTTTGTGCCGCCCGCGTCGGTGCAGGTGCGCACGATCGACAAGCGCACCGGTCTGCTGGCGCCGACCGAGGTGGTACAGGCGGATGGCACGATGGGCCCGCCGCGGGCCGAGGACGTGATGGAGGAGTACTTCGTCGCCGGGACCGAGCCTGTCGATGTCGCCGAGCCGGCCGCGCTGCCGGCGGGCGACGCCCTGCTCGACCTCTATGGTGACGGTGATGAGAGCATCCCCTCGAACCAGCCGACCGCGGCACCTCCCGACGCGATCGACCCGGTCCCGCCGCCGGCATCGCCGCCGGTCTCGCCGGTCTCGCCGGACTCGCCGGCTCAGGGCCCGCGTGGGGGCCTGCCGAGCGTCACCGACGATCCCTGAGCGGACGGTCGGAGGCGAGCCTGGGGCGCCAGTGACCGCTCGCCGCGGGGGCGGATCGACCTTTCGCGCGGCCCCGGCGGTGCTAGTCTAGGCGCCATGGCCCAGCACAAGGTCGTGGATCTCGTGATCCAGCACGGCTCGGTGCAGATCGTGCAACGCAATGCCCTGGCGGTGCCGGAGCAGCGCGGGGCCGTGGATCTGCGCGGCTGGTTGGTCGCGACGCCGGGCACCTGGCTGGGCATGATCGGCGCGGGCGCGGCCTCGGCCGGTGTCGGCATGGCGCTCTCGGTGCTCGGGACCCGGGTGCTGACCCTGATGTTCGCCAACTCGATGCTGTCCGCGGGCCTGTGCCTGCTGTTTCTGGGGGTGCTCAAGCGAGTCTGGTCCCGGCAAGTGCCCGGTCCGACGCCCGCGCCTGCGCCTGCACCCGTCGATCCGAAGCTGCTGGCCGAGCGAGCCCGGCGCGTACGTGCGATCCTGGCCCGCGCCAGTTCGGCCTCGGAGCTCTTCACCTTCGAGCAGCTGATCAAGGAGTCGCGCTGGACGCAGGCGGCGATACTCTCGACCCTCCTGCACATGAAAGAGCGCGGCGAGGTCGTGGAGGACCTCAACCTCGATACTGGCGAGTGGGTCTACTCGCTGGCCGACGAACCCTCGGCGGGCGGCGGCGCCTCGCTGATGCTCGCCGAGCGCACGGCCCAGGTCTCAGCTTCGGAGCGACAGGGATGAAGGACAAGAACACAGCAGCGGTCCTGGCGTTTTTCTTCGGGGGCGTCGGCGCCCACAAGTTTTATCTCGGGCAGACGGGCGCCGGCATCGTGTACCTCGCGTTCGCGTGGACCCTCATCCCGTTCTTCATCAGCTTCATCGAGTTCATCGTGCTCGCGCTGATGGACCGCGAGGAGTTCAACCGCCGCTTCAACGGCAGTCACTCGCTCGGCGCGAGTCCTGTGGTCGTGAACATGTTGCCGCCGGGTCCTGGTTACTACCCGCAGCAGCACCCGCCGGGTCCTGGTTTTTACCCGCAGCAGGGCTACCCGCAGCAGGGCTACCCGCAGCAGGGCTACCCGCAGCAGGGCTACCCGCAGCAGGGCTATCCGCAGCAGCCGGGCTATCCGCAGCAGCCGGGCTATCCGCAGCAGCCGGGCTATCCGCAGCAACCTGGTTATCCCGCGCAGCCGCCGACGTACCCGCCTCCCGCGGCGACGTATCCCGCGCCGGGCACCCAGCCACCTGCGCGGCCGACGACACCCACGGCGCCGGCCAGGTCTGCTCCCCCGATCGCACGGCCGATGGCACCCGCCAGGCCTCCCGCGCCGGTGAAGTCGCCCACGAAGCAGCCTGATCCGGTGCTCGGTACCGAGGGCGACGTGTGCACCGCGCAGACCGACTGCGCGTCGGGCTTCAGCTGCACGGGCAACGTCTGTCTGAAGACGAAGTGATCAGAACGGCTGCGCGCGCCACTCCATCAGCTCGCGCTGGCGGTCGCCACCGATCACGCGAAAGCCGAGACGGCGGTACAGCGAACGCGCGCGGTTGGTGAACAGCACGCTCAGCCGGATCGGGATCCGACCGGCCTCGAGCATGAGGTCCCGCATCGCTGCTTCGCCGACACCGCGACGCTGGAAGTTCGGGACGATCGCGATCGCGTCGATGTACCAGTGGTTGTCGCGGCGCTCGATCGACAGATAGCCCGCGTCGGGCTGACCACGCACCTCGATCACCCAGCAGTTCGGGATCCGGATCTCGCGATGGAACTGCTTGCGCAGGCGCTCGGCGGTCCAGCCGTAGCCGACCAGCGCGGTCGGGCCGAGCGCACGGATGTGAACGTCCTCGAGAAAATCCTGATCTTCGAGGATCGCTCGCCGCAGCAACACGTCCCGCGGATCGATCCGCGGGCGCGGTTTCAGTTCACGGTCTCGGTGCACGGGGCGAGCTCGCAGAGGAGGTGGCTCACGTGACCGAGCGTGCGCTGCAGACGAACCATCGGATCGCAGGCCTCGAGCAGCTCCTGGCGCGCGTCGGCATCCATGATCAGCGCGGCGGCGATCGCATCCGCGCATGCGCCCGGCGCCTCGAACGAGCGCACCAGATCGCGAAGTTGCGGACCGCCCTGTTCGATCACTTCCGCCAGCCGATCACAGAGCGAGATCAGCCGGCGCTGGTGGTGTTTGATCTCGACCTGATCCGATGACGAGTCGTCGAGCAGTCGAGCCTCGACCCGGCGATAGGGTTGTTCCTGCGGAAGCTCGCGCGCGATCTCGACTCGCGCGACACCTCGCAACAGCAAGGCAAACCTGCCGTCGGGGAGCTCCTCGGAGCAGATGATCTTGCCGACGCCGCAGCGTTCGTAGACCGGCGGGCATCCGTAATAGGCCGATTCATAGCCGGGCCGCAGACGCGCGATGCCCATCAGCTGATGGCCTTCGAGGCAATGCTTGGTGAGCTCGCGATAACGGGGCTCGAACACGTGCAGCGGCAACAGCCCGCAGGGCAGGAGTACGCAATTAGGTAATGGAAAGATCGGCAGCGAGGACAACGCGCTGGGGTCGAGTCTCTCGTTCAGCTCCGACATGCCAGGTTCCGTCCACATTACCCGAAGACGTCGACGCAAGTGCCGGTCAGCGCATCGGGGGCGTCGGTTGCCAGGAACAGCACCGTCCGCGCGATGTCATCGGGCGTCATCTCGGGCCTCGCGCCGGGGAGACCTTCGCGAAGCATCGCTGTGTCCACACTGCCCGGGCAGACCGCATTCACGCAGACCTTAGCAGTGCGAAGCTCCTCGGCAAGGCTTCGCGTGAACCCGACGACCGCATGTTTGGCCGCACAATAGGGTGCCAGGAGAGCCGTGCCCTCGCGCCCGGCCCGTGACGCGATGTTGATGATCCGGCCGCCGGTGCGGGTCAGCTGGACGAGGAACGCGCGGGTGACGTGAAACGTGCCGTCGAGATTGATCGCCATCACCCGGCGCCACTCGGCATCGTCGATCTCTGCGGTCGCCTTGCGCAGGACCGCACCCGCGTTGTTGACGATCGTGCGGACCTCGGGCATCGCGGTGCGGACATGCGCCGCTGCGCGTTCGACCGCTGCCGGATCCGAGACGTCGCACTCGAACGCCGCTGCCTTGCCCCCGGCCTTCGCGATCTCGGCAGCGACGGCGTCGAGCGCTTGCCGATCGCGCGCCCACAGCGCGACCTCGGCGCCTGCCGCCGCGAGCCGCAGTGCGATCGCGCGTCCGATGCCACGACTGGCGCCGGTGACCACCGCGGTGGTGCCGGCTAGCCTCATTTCTGCTTCTGCTTCTTCTCGAGCGCCTTGAGATCCGCCGGCTCGTCATCTCCGAGCTGCTTGCGGTTGCGCTGCGCAGCGACATCCATCGGATCGACGATCGTGTTGTATGGATACGGCATCGTTCGCGACTGGCACTGGAACGAGTTCTTGTTCTGGTCGTCCTTGACGTCGAACGTGTAGATCGGGTCCTGCTTGCCGCCGGTGCCGTTGCCGCAGTCATGGAGCAAGGGCCAGCCGGTGCCGTCGATCTCGCGCCACACGCTGTCGAACTCGGTTGGCGACAGCGCGTGCACGTCGTCGACGCGTGCGCCCTGCCTGGTCATCCGCCACCGCTTGATCCGTGGCCCCGCCTCGGCGCAATCCATTTCCACGCCGATCTCGTCGCCGCCCATGTGGTGCACCGCGATGTAGCTCGCGATCCGGTCGCGACACTGGAAATCGACCGCCTCGCGACGCGCGCGATCGCGAGCACCCGCACCACAGCCGACGAGCAGCAGCACGAGCCACACGCTACGCATAATCACCGGCGAGCGACGCGCGCATCTCCTCGGGACAGTCGACGCGATACGCGTAGCGCGGGTGATCGATCTCGACCGCGATCTTCGTACCGGACGTCAGCAGCGCGGCGCGCGCCTCGGCCGACAGCGGATACCGCGTGTACTGCACCGCAGAGATTCGATCCGCGGTCGCGCGGCCAGGCTCGAACTGGGCAGGAATGACGTGAGGGCCGATGTGGATCCGGACGTGCTCGTCGAGCCCGATCAGCTTGTCGAGCTCCGCTCTCGCATCGACGTCGGGAGGCAGCTCGACGAACAGCGTCGCCGAGAGCGAGCCCTCGGTCGGCATCATCTCGTTATAGACCTCGATCTCGGCCTCGATCTGCTCGTCGCGGGTCAGGCCCTCCGCGCGGCACATCTCCTCGATCTGCATCGTCAGCGTGTGCCGGTTCTCGAACACCAGCGCGACGCGGTCTCCGAGCACCACGCGACGTGGGCGCTTGAGCGCGATCACGCGATTTCGGTAGTCGTCGCGGATCGGCCCGTACAGCGCCGGGCCCTTGATATCCCGACGAGTGATGGGTCGCACGAGGCTCATCAACGGTGTGTACCACACCGACCCCGGCCGACCGATCGCAGCTACTTCGTGTTGAGGGTGTCGAGACCCTTCTGGAACCGACCGGCGTGGGAGCGCTCGGCACGGGCCAGGGTCTCGAACCACTCGGCGATCTCCTCGAAGCCTTCCTCGCGGGCAGTCTTCGCGAAGCTCGGGTACATCTGCGTGTACTCGTAGGTCTCGCCGGCGATCGACGCCTTGAGGTTCTTCACGCTGTCGCCGATCGGCTCGCCCGTCGCCGGGTCACCGACGCGCTTGAGGTAATCGAGGTGACCGTGCGCGTGGCCGGTCTCGCCTTCCGCGGTGTCGCGGAACAGGCCGGCGAGGTCGGGGTGACCCTCGACGTCGGCGACCTTGGCGAAGTAGAGGTAGCGGCGGTTTGCCTGCGACTCGCCGGCGAACGCTTCCTTGAGGTTTCCGTGGGTCTTGCTGCCATTGAGCTCGGCCATATCACTGCTCCTTTTTCGTTGAGCGTTGGTACCACCCGCTCCAGCCCACAGCAATGGCGACGGGCGCGGTAGAACCGGGGCATGGCTCGTCGCGATCCGCACTCGTACACCGACGACGGACAGGTCGAAACGGAGTCGTTCGACCTCGTCGCGAAGCTCGACTTCGCAGGGAAAGTTCTGCGCGGCGAGGTCACGCTGACGTTTCGCACGCCGGGTGGCGGCACGCTCGATCTCGATACCCGCGATCTCGAGATCGAGGCGGTCCGCGACGACGCGGAGCGGGTGTTGCCGTTCACGCTCCATCCCGCCGAGCCGATCCTCGGTGCGCGGCTGGCGATCGAGCTTCCCGAGGGGACCGGTGCGATCCGCATTCGCTACCGCACGAGCCCCGACGCCTCGGCGCTGCAATGGCTGGCACCCGCGCAGACCGCCGGAGGGCAGCACCCGTTTCTGTTCTCGCAGTGTCAGGCGATCCACGCGCGCTCGGTGATTCCTCTCCAGGATTCGCCGCGGCTTCGCGTCCGCTACACCGTCGAGCTCACCGTGCCGAAGACGCTGCGTGCGGTGGTCGCGGCCGCGCACCGCGGGCGGACGGAGGATGGCGAGCTCGCCACCGAGCGCTACGAGATGCCGCAGCCGATTCCGCCGTACCTGTTCGCGTTCGCGGTCGGCGATCTCGCGTCGCACGATCTGTCGCCGCGCAGCCGGGTGTGGGCGGAGCCGAGCGTGTTGCAGAAGGCCGCGCACGAGTTCGCGGGCGTCGAGGCCATGATCGAGGCTGCCGAGCAGCTGTTCGGGCCGTACGACTGGGAGCGGTTCGACATCCTGACGATGCCTCCTTCGTTTCCGTACGGCGGCATGGAGAACCCACGGCTGACGTTCCTGACGCCGACGCTGCTCGCCGGCGATCGCTCGCTGGTCGGCGTGGTGGCGCACGAGCTCGCGCATTCGTGGACCGGGAACCTCGTCACCAACGCGAACGCCGAGCACTTCTGGCTCAACGAAGGATTCACGGTGTTCGCGGAGCGCCGGATCCTCGAGGCCATCGACGGGTCCGACGTCGCCGCGCTCGACGCTGCGCTCGGACGCAAGGAGCTCGATCACGCAGTCGAGCGATTCAAGGAGCAACCGGGGCTGACCCGGCTGCGCACCCACCTCACCGGCATCGATCCCGACGACGCGTTCTCGCAGGTCCCGTACGAGAAGGGCTACTTCTTCCTGTGCGCGCTCGAGCAGGCGACCGGTCGCGACGCGTTCGAGGCCTGGCTCAAGAGCTACATCGCCGCGTTCCGGTTCGGCGCGATCACCACTGACGACTTCATCGTTCACTTCGAGCACGCGCTGCCCGGCGTGCTCGCGAAGGTCGACGGCGAGCGCTGGATCAACGGCGAAGGCGTGCCGGAGGATGCACCCAGGCCGCGCTCCGATCGGCTCGCTGCGATCGAGGCGATCGGGATCGAGCTGCCCGAACCGAAGGTCGCGTCGCGCTGGACCCCGGTCGAGTGGCAGCTTCACCTCGAGGCGGGCAACCGGTCGGCCGAGACCTGTCGCGTCCTCGACGCCGCGCACGGCCTGACCGCGAGCACGAACTACGAGGTGCTGGTGTCGTGGCTGACGCTCGCGCTGCGCTGTCGCGTGCTCGAGGTGCTCCCGCGCGTCGAGCAGGTGCTCGCCGAGGTCGGGCGCATGAAGTATCTGCGGCCCCTGTACTCGGCGCTGCGCGAGGTCGATGCCGCGCGCGCGGCGACGGTGTTCGCGGCCAACCGCGCCGGCTACCACCCGATCGCGCGGCAGATGGTTGAAGGGCTGCTCACTTAGCTTCGAGATATGCGACGAGCGCTCCGACCATGTCGTCGGCGGCCAGCGTCACCAGGCCGCGCTGACCGCCCGGGATGTCGTTGACCAGGATCGCGAATGCGATCACGTGATTGCTCTCGACGGCGACGTAACCCGCCAGCGTCTTCACGCGATCGAGCGTGCCGGTCTTCGCACGCACGCGGCCCATCGCGGGCTTGCCCTTGAACCGCCGCGCGAGCGTGCCGTCGTAGCCGCCGGTGGGAAGTGATGCGACGAGGTCGGGTCCGATCCGGTAGTCCCGGTGGGCCGCGGCGAGCAGCGAGACCAGCTGCTTGGCGGACACCTCCGTCGACGCGAACAGGCCGGAGCCATTTTCGCTACGATACGTCCCCGTCACTCCGATCTCCGCGAGCCTGCCGCGGACCGCGGCAACGCCATCCGCCCACGTCGCGTTCGGTGCCGCCTTGGTCTCGGCGCCGAGCGTCTTCATCACGCACTCGGCGACGTAGTTGTCGGACGACTTGTTCATCGACCGCAGCACGTCGGCGAGCGTGGCGCTGTCGTGGGTGGCGATCAGCTTGCTGCTCGCGGGCACGGTTCCGAAGCTGACCGACCGACGGCCGAGCTTGACGCCGTTCTCGGCGAGCGCGCGCAGGAAGACCTCGGCCGCGAACCGCGCAGGATCGTCGACGCGGCGGCGGAGATCCCACGACCCCTGACCTTGTCGGATCGTTCCGGTCAGCTCGAGCGCGATCTGATCGCGGCGCGGCTTGGCATCGAGGCGCAGCCGGGTGCGGCCCTCGGTGACACTGGTGACCTCGTCCTTGGTGAGCTTGAGGTAATCGCCGAGCGACGGATCGACCGTGACCTTCGCCTTGCCCTCGGGCTGCGCGAGCACGGTGACCGTGTACGAGCTGCGATTGACGCCGAAGCTCGCGACCGGCGCGCGGAACGCGGCGGTCTCCTTCGGTTGCTCGTTGAAGTGCGGTGGCTCGGTGACGTTGTCGAAGTAGGAGCCATCGACGACCAGGTTGCCCTCGACGCTGAGCACGCCGCGCGCCGCGACATCGTGCGCGAGCTGGCGGAGGGACTCGAGCGAGAGCATCGGATCGCCGCGGCCCTTGATGTAGAGGTTACCGGTGACCTTGCCGTCGACGTCGGGGAGCGAGGTCGCATGGACCGACGTCCGCCAGCGAAACCCGCCGCCGAGCCCGCGCAGCGCGGCCACCGAGGTCAGGAGCTTTGCGTTGGACGCCAGGTTGAGCCCCTTCTCGGGCTCCTGCGCCACCAGGATCGCACCCGTGGTCAGATCCACCGCGTAGTAGCCGACCTTCGCGCGCGACAGCTGCGGTCGCGAGGTCAGGGCCGTGGTGAACTTCTCCTTGAGCCAGCCGGCGCGCAGAGCCGGGTTGGTCGGCGCGACGATCGCGCTACCGCTGCCGGTCACGCCGTCGTCGTCATCGTCGACGCTGGGTGGAGCGGGATCGGCGGAACCAGACCCCGAGCCTGGTTGCGATGCCGCCGGCCCGCCGCCCATACTCGCCAGGAGCCCGACGACGAGTAATGACGGAAGCCTCCGTGAAGAGATCACCTGCCAACGCTATCACCGCCGCCTTCGCCGTGCTCGCCACTCTTGGCTGCACCGCGCGGCGGCGGACGCCCGACGATACGCTGGTGGTCTTGATCGAGTCCGCGATGGTGACGGGTGACCCGCGCTACGCGATCACCGGCTACGACCGCAAGCTCGCGCACGTCATCGCGCCGGGCCTGACCATCGTCGATTCGCCGACGCTCGAGCCGCGGATGGGGCTCGCGACGAAGGTGACGCGCGTCGACGATCTGACCTGGGATGTCGAGGTTCGCGCCGACGCCAAGTTCTCCGACGGACTCCCCGTGCGTGCCGACGACGTCGCCGCGACCTACCAGGATCTGATCGCGCCCGACTCCGACAGCATGTTCCACAAGCAGTTCGACGACCGGTTCACCAAGGTTGTCGTGACGTCGCCGCACGTCGTTCGGTTTCACCTCAAGTCGCCGCTCGCGACGTTCCAGACCGACATCGATTTCGGCATCGTCTCCTACCACCACGGCAAACCGGAGCGAGGCAGCGGGATCGGTGCAGGGGCGTACATGGTTCGCGAGATCACGTCGACCGAGGTGCTGCTCGACGTCAATCCGCACTACTACGGCCCGAAGCCGAGCATCCCGCACGTCGAGATCAAGATCGTGCGCGACAACGCCGCGCGTCTGCTGATGCTGGTCGGCGGTTCCGCCGATCTGGTGCAGAACGCGACCCGGCTCGATCTCGTCGACGAGGTTCTCGATCGACCGCGCGTGCGGATCGAGTCAGGGCCGAGCGTGTTCCTGACGTACTTGCTGATGAACAACACCGACCCGGTGCTCCGCGACAAGCGCGTGCGCCAGGCGATCGCGCTCGCGATCGATCGCCCGCAGATCATCTCGGCCAAGTTCGGCGGCCGAGCGCAGCTCGCCACCGGGCTGCTCCCCCAGACCCACTGGGCCTACGCGAAGGGGATGAAGAGCTGGGATCACGATCTCCGGCGTGCGAACCAGCTGCTCGACGAGGCCGGCTTCAAGGATCCCGACGGGGAGGGTCCGCGGCCGCGATTCTCGCTGACCTACAAGACCAGCTCCGACGCGTTCCGGATCGCGGTCGCGCGCGTGATCGCCGCGCAGCTCGCGCGGGTCGGGATCGAGATCGACGTCCGCCCGTTCGAGTTCGCGACGTTCTTCGCCGACATCAAGAAGGGCAGCTACCAGCTCGGCTCGATGCAGACCGCCGAGATCACCGAGCCCGATTTTTACTTCACGTATTTTCACAGCTCGTGGATCCCGAACGAGAAGAACCCGGATGGCTACAACCGCTGGCGCTACATCAACCCCGTGGTCGACAAGCTGACCGAGGCCGGCCGCCGCGAGCTCGACCGCACCAAGCGGATCGCGATCTACGATCAGATCCAGCGGATCGTCGCCGAGGACGTGCCGATCATCCCACTGTTCCACGAGGACAACGTGGTGCTGCTGAATCGGGACGTGGAGGGCTTTACGATCACGCCAAACGCTCGGTTGATCGGCATCGCCACGGCCTCGAAAAAGCCGTCTGACTAGCGTCCGAGCCGAGCATCGAGCGTCTTCAAGAGCTCGATGATCTGGACCATCTTGTTCGCGAGCAGCGTGTCGCCGGCGCGGCTCTCGACCGCGGCACCGACGACCGGTAACAGCGTCTGCTCGATCCGGCGGATCTGTCCGAGCAGCTGTTCGGGATCGATCGACCCAGGATCCGTACCGAGCCGCGGCGAGTTGCCGTTGCCGTTCCCGGTGAAGCTCTGGGCGTGCCGCAGCGACTCGACGATCGCGTCGAGCCGCGGTGCGAGCCAGCGCTCGAGCTCGGGGTCGCTGCCGTTGCCGGTGCGTGCGGGGTGGCGCTGCTGGGATTCGGCGAGCCAGGCGGCGAGCGAGTCGAGTCGCGGGCCGAGCCACGATTCCGCGGACTCCGGCGGTGGTGGTGGGGGCGGGGGCGACTTCGACGCCGCGAGCGAGACCACGCCGCGCAGCTGCTTGAGCTCGGTGGCGACATCGGATTGCTTCGCGGCGGCGATCGCTTCCTTGATCGCGCCGAGGTCGGCGCCGAGACCCGAGAGCGTACCGACCAGCTTGGTCACCGGATCCGACTCTGCCCCGCCCATCCGGCGCTGGCGCACGAACTCGGCCTTCATCTCGGTCCAGCGCTTCTCGATCTCGGGCGTCATCCGGCCGCGGAGCTCGGCCAGCTTGAGGAGGTTCTGTTCGGCGGCGGTGGTCAGCGTCTGCGATTCGCCGCGGTAGTGATCGTCGACCAGCTGCTGGAGCTCCTGCGGGGTCATCGCCGAGACCGTCTTCTCGGCGATCTTGTTCATGTTGCGGTAGCTGCCCTGCAGCTTGAACGGCGGCTCGGTGCGATAGGCATCCGCCTGCGCGGCCGACCGGATGTACTCCGCGTTGACCTTGAGCAGCGTCTCCTGCGCGACGAACAGGTGGCGCATCACCGCCATGATCTCCTCGAGCTCGACGCCCGAGTAGCCATGCGAGAGCTCGGTGGTGGCGATCGGCTCGCCCTTCGCCATCCGCACCAGCTTGTAGACGTCACCGAGGTCCCGCGTCGCGAGCGGGTTGAGCGTCGGGTTCGACGTCAGCGCATTCTCGAGGAACGACAGCGCGAAGGCCTCCGCCTTGCCGCCGAGGACGTCACCGAGGTTGTAGACGTCGGCGCGGTTCGCGAGCATGTCGGGGATCTTGAAGGCCTCGCCACTCTCGGTGTACGGGTTGCCGGCCATCACGACGCAGAACTTCTTGCCGCGCAGGTCGTACGTGCGCGTCCGGCCGCGCCACACGCCCTCGATCTTGCGCTGCGCATCGCAGAGCGAGATGAACTTCTGGAGCAGCTCCGGCGACGTGTGCTGGATGTCGTCGAGGTAGAGCATCACGTTGGTGCCCATCTCGAGTGCGAGCGAGACCTTCTCGATCTCCTGCCGCGCGGTCGCGTTCGGAGCTTCGGCCGGATCGAGCGACGTCACGTCGTGGCCGAGCGCCGGGCCGTTGACCTTGACGAACGCGAGGCCGAGGCGCGCCGCGACGTACTCCATCAACGTCGTCTTGCCGTACCCGGGTGGCGAGATCAGGAGCAGCATGCCCATCTGATCGGTGCGCTTGGCCGCGCCGGATGCGCCGAGCTGCTTCGCGAGGTTCGCGCCGCACAGCGGCAGGTACACCTGATCGATCAGGCGATTGCGCACGAACGACGACATCACCTTCGGCTTGAGCTCGTCGATCCGTAGCCGCTTGCGCTCCTGCGCGGCGATCTCGGCCTTGACCGTTCGGTAGGCGCGGAACGCCGGCACCGTCTCGGTGCGGAACCGCGACAGCCGCGCAGTCATCTCGTCGAGCCGGATCGGTAGCTGACCGCCGGTGACGCGCGCATGGCGTCCGAGCAGGCCCGTGACGGTGGTCTCGATGACCGCGCTCGACGTGTCGCGCGCGAGGTTCGGGGTCGCGAGATACGCCGCCGCTTCGATCGCCGCCGCGGCGAGCTCGGGTTTGCGTGCGACGATGCCGTCGACCCAGGCGCGGGTCAGCGCGAGAGCCGCGCCGGGCACGGTCTGCAGCACGCGGACGTCGTCGTCGAACCCGGGGCGCGCGGCGCGTGCGGTGAGCTCGGCGTGCAGTGCCTCGACGATCGCGATCGCGTTGCCGCTCACCACAAACCGCGGGTTCGAGACGGATAGCTCGCGCACCACATACTGCGTGGCGAGCTCCGCATCGGCCGCCGCCAGCCCCGCGGCGATCAGCTGCGGTTCACGCTCGACGAACCTCGCGATCGCAGCAGCGATCTCGACGGCGAGCTGGTTGCGCCCACCGCGATCGCCGAGGACGTCGGCGAGCCGCGCGAGGCTCTGCGCGGAGCGATGCCAGCGATGGCGGGCCTGGGCGTCGTCGCGCATGCCCTGCGTGACCTCGTTGCCCCAGTACATCACCGCGAGCGCGCGTGCCGCGGCGGGGTAGGCGAGTAACCCGGCGCCGTCGCGCATGGCGAGCAGGCGTTCCAAGATCTTCGCGGCATCGTGATCGTGGACGCCGCGCTCGTAGCCCTCGTCGTACCGCCCCTGGGCGATGCCCTTGAGCAGATCCTCGAGCTTGCCGAGACGAGCCGCGTCGTGCAGCGCCGCGATCGTCAACCCGTTGGCACCGGCCTCGGCATCGGCCAGGATCGACGCCGCGAGGTACTCGCCGCGATAGACCTCGGCGGACTCGCTCGGCAGGTCCTGGTTCCACAGCGGCTTGGCGGCGAGCAGGCGTTCATCTTCGAGCGGCTCGTAGAAATCGGTGCCGGCGAGGTGCACGGCGAGGCCGTCCTCGTGCGGGACGATCATCAGCTCGAGCGGCTGCGTGTTGACCGGGAACCGGTGCTCGCCAAACCGGATCGTCTCGCCGCCGCCCTCGAACAGATCTGCCTTGTCGCGCTGACCGCGCAGCGCGTCCTGCCGCGCGCTCTTGAGCTTGGCCTCGAGCTCGTCGGCCTTGACCGCGTCGCCGAGCGATCCCATCTCCGCGGAGATGTCGCGCAGCTTCTGCACCATCGCATCGGACGCGAAGTACGCGTTGACCTCGTCGGCGGTGGCCAGCGTCGACGATCGACGAGCCACGCCCTCGAGGATCCGCTGTGCGGCCTTCTGGAGGTTCGCGGCCCGGCGCTGCCGCTCCGCCGCGAGCAGCTGCTTGCGCGCACCGACCGAATCGACGATCTCCTCGCGCTTGGTCGTCAGCTCCGCGGTCAGCTCGTCGATGTCCGCGAACCGGCCCTCGAGCTCCTCGAGCTGGACGAGCAGGCGCGTCAGCTCCTGATCACAACGCTCCGGCGAGTCGCACTGCGCGAGCGCCGAGGCCACGCTCTGCGTCAGCAGCTTGACCTGGGCTCCGAACTCCGCGCGGCCTTCCTTGCCCGCGAGCTCGCGGTAGCGACCTTCGATCGTCGCGCGCGCGCGGTTCACCTGACCGAACGCGTCGGTGATGTTCTCGAGGATGATCGTCCGCTTCGTCGTGTCGTCGATCTTGAGCGACCCGATCACGTTGCCGAGCAGATCGAGACCCCCGGCGACCTTGTCGATGTCCTCTCGGACCGGCTTGATCTCGACCGCGGTCGGCAGCTCTGCCACCCGCGAGGCGAGCGCATCCGCGCGACCGACGAGCTCGCCGAACGCCTGACCGCGCGCGAGGAGCGCGACGCAGTCACTGGTGACGCGATCGAACGCGGTCGCGACTTCCTTCTCGAGCGCCTCGAGCCGGGCGACGTCGACGAATCGGATGTCCTTCTTCGAGATCAGCGCGCCGCGCAACCCTCGCAGCCCGGTGAGGGCCTCGAGGAACGGATCGATCTTCTCCCATCCCTCGCTGCGCGTCGCGCGCAACTTCTCGACGACCAGGGCCTCGGCCTCGACGACCGCATTCCTGGCCGCGGCTTCGAGCGCGATGACCTTGTCGTACTCGTCGAGGATCAACTTCGCGGTGCTGCGAACATCGCCGACCGCGGTCTTGAGGTCGCCGGCATCCCCGTGCCCGAGCCAGTAGTACGCGTCGACCGCGCGGGTCGACAGCCCGAGGATGTCCTCGAACGTCGTCCGCTGCGGCTTGTCGGCGGAGGCCAGACGCGCGATCGACAGCGCGTCGGACAGGCCGCGCACCAGATCCGCATTGCCGACCTTCGCGAGGTAGCTGCCGTCGGTGGGCGCACTTGCCGCGAACTCCGCCGACGTGAACGGCGTCTTCCACACCTGCATCGGGTGGACGCGCGTCGGCTCCGTCGACGTTCCGCGCATCACCACCATGCGGCCGTCGGGGAACAGCGAGTAGCCATTGCACTGGATCGGCGACGCGACCGACTTCTCGATCAGGTTGTACGCCGCGAGCACGTACGTGCCGTCGCGACCACGGTGATAGACGTAGAGCACGTCCTCGCCGTTCGGGCTCTTGAGCTCGCGCTCGAGGACGTAGTCGGTGTGGTCGCCGTCGAACTTCTTGTAGTCGCCGCCGACCAGCACGTAGCCGCCGGGAAACACGATCCCGTGGTCCTCGGGCAGGTTGCGGCAGCCCTGACCGATGCCATCGGCGCGCACGACCTTCTTCGAGCGCGCGTCGAACACCAGGTACCGCCACGCGGTCTCGCGGAACGGCAGGATCTTGAGGACCACCAGGCCGACGCCACGGGCGGAGGTCGACCCGATCGGTGCGTAGAAGATCTTCGCGTCGTCGAGGGTCTGGTTCGCGTCGTCGACGGGCTCGCTGTAGACGCCCTGACCGGTCTCGGTGTTGTCCTCGACCTTGATCGTGAGATCGCCGTTGATGCATTCGACGAACATCGCGTCGAGCAGGTTGTAGTGCGGGTGCTTGCCCGATCGCTGATCGTCGCGGGTGACCTCGCGCCACTCGAAGTCGTGCGAGGGCGGGGCGAGCGCGCCGTAATCGCGATCGCCGCGATCGTCGACGTACGCGATCCGGCCCGACGGCTCGATCCGCCAGCGCAGGACCTTCGATTCTTTCCACGTCGCACCGGACTGGAACACCGCGAACAGCTGGGTGTCGGTGCGCACCAGCTGGCGAAGCTGCGCGTCGCGGTAATACCGGTAGAGGTTCGAAAAGTCGCGCGCGAGCGTGGCGTCGAGCAGGAACGCGCCGGCCTCGGCGTCGCGCGGTAATGGGGCAGTGTCGAAGGCGCTATCCGCGTTCGCCTGTGCGAGCGGCTCGAACCGATGCAGCGCGAGGACGTCCTCGAGCTTGGTCTGGTCCTTGAGCCCGAGGAACACATTGTAGCCGAGCAGGAGGTTTCCCCCGACCGCGACGATGTCGGCGGGCGCGCAGTTGTGCTCGGTCCGCACCCGCTCGGTCGCGATCAGCTGCGGCTCGGTCGAGCCGAACACGGACTTGCGCCGCGCGTTCAGCGCCTCGGTGCGCTTCGCGAGCTCGGCACCAGCGGTGGCGAGACGCGCCCGCAAGACCTCGTAGTTGCCGCCGGTGAGGGCGGCATCTACGTCGGCAGGTTTCGTCGGCTGCGCCATGCTAGCTCCGTTGACCTTGACTTGAACTTGAACTCCACCGTCGACGTTGACCTCGACCGAGCGAGCGTGACGTTCGACCGGCGTCGGCCGCGAGCACCGTCGAACACGCGTGTTCGACGGTGACTCGGCGAGACGTCAGGAGCAGTTGCACGAGGCCGGGCGTGACCCGGCGGACCCGGCGGACAATGTCCACGTGCGCGTTCACGTTCACGTTCAGGTTCACGTTCAGGTCAACGCTGACGTTGTTTAGCTGACCTTGTCGTCGCCGACGCCGAGTTGCTTGGCCTTGTCGAGCAACGCCTGCAGCTTGGTCTTGGTGCCCTCGTCGGCCTTGCTCATGAGGCCAGCAAGCACGTCGGAGAGGTTGTGCTTGCCGTTGCCGTTGCCATTGAGCTTGTCCCCGATCGCGCGCTTCACGACGTCGGAGCCGCCGACCACCTCGTCGATCGAGCTGCCGAGCGACACCGCCTTGACGAAGCGGTCGAAGAACTGACCGTCGCCGCCGACGATCTTGATGTCGGCGTGCGTCATCGCCTCGGCCATCACGCGGGATTGCGCGTCGGTCATCTGGATCCGCGCCTTGATCTGCTCGAGCGCGATCATCCGATCGTTCTCGAGGCGGAGCCGGAACTCCTCGTGCTCGCGAGCGCTGCCGTCGAGATGCTTCATCGCATCGGCCTTCTCGGCGATACCCCTCGCCTCGGCGAGCATGCGCTTCTCGATCGCGCCTGCTTCGGCTTCCTTGCCCGCGACCTCGGCGAGCAAGAATTCGCGCCGCGACGACGCCTCGGCGTGGCCCTTCTTCTCGATCGCGATGGCTTCCGCCTCGCGACCCTGCGCCTCGGCCATCGCCTTGCGCTTGACGTTCTCCGCGAGGACGGTGCCTTCCTTGTCGGTGATCTGGACCTGCGCATCGCGCACGCGCGACTCCGCGAGGCCGACCTTCTCGGTCGCCAGCGCATCGGCTTCCTTGACGCGCACGTGGGCGAGGCCCTCGGCGGCAAACTCGGCCTGCGCGCCTTCCGACCGGCGGATCTGCGCACGCGCTTCCTTGTCGCTCGCCTCCATCGAGGCCTCGGCAAGGATCAGCTGCTTCTTGGCGAAGGACTGCGCGACCTGCTGCTCGGCCTCCGCCTTCTTGATGTCCTTGATGAAGATCTCCTGCGCCGCAGCCTCGGCGTGGAGGATCGTCACGTGCTTGTGGCGCTTCGCCTCGCTGTCGGTCCGGAGGTCCTTGATCGCCTCTTCCTCGACCGCGACGGTCTTGTCGACGGCGATGCGCGCGCGGATGATGTCCGCGATCGAGCGCTTCTCGGTCTCGAGTGCCTTGTTCATGTCGATCGAGCCGAGCTCGACCTCGCGACGGCGACCGACCTCTTCGAGGTCATGCGCCTTCTGAACGCGCACCTTCTCGATCTCGACCTCGCGGATGCGGCCCTGCTCCGAGACCTGCACCGAGCGCAGCTTCGCCTGCTCGGCCATCTGGATCGCTTCCTCGGCGCGCTGACGCTCGATGTGGGTGCGCTTCTCTTCCTCGAGGCGGAACCGGTTGGCTTCGTTCTCCTCGCGCGCAACGGCGACCGCGACTTCCTTGTTCTTCTTCGCTTCGGCCTCGGCCTGCTGCTGCTCGAACCGGTACAGGGCTTCCTGCGACGTCAGGTTCGACTTGCCGAGCTCCATCTTCTCGGTCTGCCGGAGCTGGTTGGTCGCGATGTTCGCGATCGTGGTGATCTTGGTGATCTTCTCGATGCCGAGAGAGTCGAGCACGTTGTTGGGGTCGAGGATCTCGACCGGCGTCTGCTCGAGGTAATCGATCGCGGCGTCGTCGAGGACGTAGCCGTTGAGGTCCTTGCCGATGACCTGGATGATCTGGTCCTTGAACACGTCGCGCTGGGTATAGAGCTGCTCGAACTCCATCTTCTTGCCGACGGTCTTGAGCGCCTCGGAGAACTTGGCGCTGAACAGCTCCTCGAGCGTCGATTGCTGCGACGCGCGAATACAGCCGATCGATTGCGCGACCCGCAACACGTCGTCCTTCGTCTTGTTCACGCGGACGAAGAACGTGACCTTGATATCCGCGCGGATGTTATCTGCGCAGATCAGGCCCTCCTTGCCTTTGCGTGCGATCTCGATCGTCTTCACCGAGAGATCCATGACCTCGGCCTTGTTGACGATCGGCAGCACGACAGCACCGCTGAACGTCACCTTCGGCTCGGTGCCCATCTTGTTGACGATCAGAGCTCGTCCCTGATCGACTTGTCGCCAGGTCCGCGCGACGAGAACGAGGATGCCGAGGAGGAGAACGCCTCCGCCGACGATCAATGCGATCAACATCTGCTGTCCCATAACCACTCCTCTGCCGGCGACATCCCGGCGGCTCCCATGCTGAAAACGAACTCGTTCAGGCGGACTGACCCGTGTCGCCTTCCCGTGGCGACGCGAGCAGCATATCGGTGACCGGCTCCACGACGTAGGCTTGGCGCTCGGTATCGAAGTCGATGATCAAAGCTTTGTCATTACGAGAAAGTCCTGCTTTGTCGCAACGGATTGGAATCACCAGCACGGTCCCGCCGTCCTCGACCATTCCCTGACCGAACCCGTCGTCGACCGTGCCGGTCGTGACCGTGACGCTGTGTCCGACATAGTCCTGATTCGACTTACCCTCGCGAAGCTCGAACACGCCACCGAGCGGACGCACGAGCAAGCCTGCGATCGGCAGCCCGACGATCAACGTCGCCGGAAGGATCGTCGGACCGAGCCAGCTCGCCGGGCCGATCACGTCCGGCAAGTAATGCATCGCCAGAAGTGAGATGCACCAGCAGACCAAAAAGATCACGGACACCGAGATCGTGATCGGCACCTTCGCGAGGCCGAGCCCACTCCACAGGCCGCCGCCACCATCGACGTCGAGGTCGTGATCGCCGCCGTGTCCGATCGCCTTGCCGGCCCCGGCGACATCGCCGATGTCGTGACCGCCGCCGCCGAGCGCCTTGCCCGCGCCCGAGATGTCGGCGTCGCCGAACATGTCGATGTCGAGCGCGCCGATCAGGACGAACAGCCAGTAGATGAGACAGATGCCGAGCCCGATCGTGAACACGACCGTCGGAAACTGTTGCGCTGCTTCGATCAACATCATGTCGACCTCCCCACCGGCCGAACACTGACCAGGTACGACGTCTTTACCAAACTGCGTCCTGCTGTAAGGACTCTCGACAGCGTCGAAAAGGCCCGATCGGACGACGCGGTGCACGATTCCAGGCGAACCAGATGCGTCATGACCACTTAGATGCCCTCAAAACCGCCCTTGGAGGCGTTGACACTGCTGTGGTACGTAACGTGGCTCTTATGGTCATGGATCCTGGAACCGAAGAACTGTTTCTCGGCATCGCACATGCGTTGTTCGTCAATCGCCTTCACGTCCTTCGGCTCACCGAGATCGTTCGTCTCGGTGTGCGTCCCGATCCGGCCGACCAGAACATGGAAGTTCCGTCCGAGATCGATCGCGATCTGATCCAGCAAGCCTTCGCCTACGTCATGCATCATTTCCCGCAATCGTTCATCGGGAAGATCGAAGCAGCGAAGGCGCGCTGGGTTCGCCTCGCCTAGCAGCCCCCTGGAGCTCTCTCCTGTTCGTGCTTATGGTGCGACCACAGCCATGGCGTATATCCCGAGCGTCGTAAACGATTCGCGGTCGAGTCCGAGCTTCGGGCTCGAGGATCTCCAGCGTTTGATCCCGTTCGCGCTGGCGCTGTTCGATGACCGCGGGCCCGGCTCGGACTACGCGAACGCGAAGGACAAGCTTCGCGCGTGGGCGAAGGAAGATCCGATCGACGCGCTCGCGACGGTCGTGATCGGCGGCGGGTTTGCGTTCTATCTCGCGGAGAAGGATTCCAACCCGGGCTGCACGTCGCCCCTCGACGGCATCCTCTACATGTCGACCGCACTCTCGGTCGGCTACGACAACCTGTTTCCAACCACGCCAGCGGGCCACGTGCTCGCCACGTTCGCGCAGACGTTCGGTCCCTCGCTCGCCGCCAACGCGTTCGAGGACCCGGCTATGGTGAAGCGCGCGCGGGAGGAAGAGGCCGCCGAGGTCAATCGCCAGATCCTGGCGCGCCTCGAGGACATCGTTCGAGTGCTCGAAGCGAAGGCCTAGGAGTCCGTAGGGCGTAGGACCGCTCTCGCTCGACACGCTCGCGCTGGTCGCCTCGAGCGGTCCTACGCCAGCGGACTCCTCCTAATGATCGGCTCGCGAGGCGCTCGCCTATACGGAGCGGCCTCGCAAGCTCGGCCTCTAGTCTTCGTCGCGTTCGGCGCGCTGCTGATCGAGAACAGCGCGGCGCTCGGCGAGCTCCTTCTCGAAGCCCGAATCGGCGGGCTCGTAGATCCGCTCGCCGACCAGGGCATCCGGCAAGTAGTCCTCGACGACGTAGTGACCCGCGAAGTCGTGCGGGTACTTGTAGCCCTGGCCGTGACCCATCGATCGATCGATCGCGGTCGAGCCCGGGCGATAGCGAGCCGGCACCGGCAGCGCACCTCGGTCGCGCACCAGCTTGCGAGCGGCGGCGTACGCGGTGAGCGCGCGATTCGATTTCGGCGCGAGCGCGAGATAGGTGACTGCCTGGGTCAGCGGCAACACGCCCTCTGGCAAGCCGACCAGCTCGAAGGCCTGCAGCGCCGCGGTGGCAACCACCAGCGCTTGCGGGTCGGCATTGCCGACGTCCTCGCTCGCGAAGATCACGAGCCGGCGCAGCACGAACCGCGGATCCTCTCCGGCCTCGATCATCCGGGTCATCCAGTACACGGCGGCATCGGGATCCGAGCCGCGCATGCTCTTGATGAACACCGAGACGACGCCGTAATGCTCGTCGCCCGCCTTGTCGTACATCAGGCTCTTGCCCTGCGCGGCCTCGGCGACATGGGCGGTGCTGATCGCCGCGACCGGAGCATCGCCAGCCGCGCGGCGTGCGAGATCCGCGGCGACCTCGAGGATCGAGTACATCCGGCGCGCATCGCCGGTGGCCGCGGCAACCAGCTGCGCGCGGGTGTCGTCATCGATCGAGACGTGGAGGTCGGCGAGCCCGCGCTCGCGCTCGGCCAGGGCACGCGTCGCGAGCTGACCGAGATCGTCCTCCGAGAGGGCCTCGAGGCGGACCACGCGGCAACGCGAGAGCAGCGCGGCGACCACGCCGAAGCTCGGGTTCTCCGTGGTCGCACCGATCAGCGTCACGGTGCCGGCCTCGACGTGCGGCAGCAGGGCGTCCTGCTGGGTCTTCGAGAACCGGTGGATCTCGTCGATGAACAGCAGCGTGCGCGCACCGAACTGGTCGCGGCGTTCGCCGGCCTTGGCGACCGCTTCGCGGACATCCTTGACGCCGGCGTCGACCGCGGAGAGCGCGACCAGCTCGGCCTTCATGATCTCCCCGAACAGACGCGCGAGCGTGGTCTTCCCGGTGCCGGGAGGCCCCCACAGGATGAGAGAGGGAACCGTTCGACCGGGCCCGAGATCGGAAAGGATCCGGCCGGGGCCGACCAAGTGGGTCTGGCCGACGATCTCGTCGATCTTGCGCGGACGCATCCGCTCGGCCAGCGGCTGGCCGATGTGACGCTTGGCGGCAGAACGGGCAAACAGGTCCATCACACTACCCAGGGCAAGTACGCCAGCGACCCAGGGCGATCGCGACGCGCCTTAGGTGTAGGCCAAAACGGCACTCCGCACCGCAGGTTGTTACATGGGGATACACGCTCGTAGTGTCTCGGAGGCAACAACTCCCGGCCTGGCGTGAACAGCACCGCGTCTGGTGACGGCTCACCCGGCAAGTGGGGCTACCGATCGCTTGGTCCCCCGCGAAGTTTCGCCGCCTTACGGTTGCGCGATCCGAGCAGGCGCGTGGCACGGGCGATGCTTCCTGTCTGGTCATGCTCGAGGACGTCTTCCAATACCGCACCCTGATCGGGAAGTGC
The DNA here is from genome assembly GCF_013812955.1 of Nannocystis sp. Taxonomy (GTDB): domain Bacteria; phylum Myxococcota_A; class Polyangia; order Nannocystales; family Nannocystaceae; genus Nannocystis. The sequence continues at coordinate 33,386 of NZ_JACCSO010000719.1, forward strand.
GAGCTTGGGGTCGGCCTGGAGTGGGATGACATCGAGCACGTCACCACGCTCGAGTCCCGCTTCGAGCCGTCACAGGGCGACAAGCACAAGCACGTCAGCCGCAAGTTCCGCCGCGAGGCGGTCCGGATGACCGGTGTGATGCGCGGCGATCGGATCCACGATCGCGTCGAGATCGTCGAGCTCGGCCTCGGCGGCATGGTGGTTCGCAACGCGCCGTACATCGCGCGCGGTGAGCAGATCGAGCTGGTCGTCGATATCGGCGAGCTCTCGTATCGGTTTCGCGCGCAGGGCGTCTGGCTCAAGGACGACGGCGACGACTACAAGGTCGGCCTCGCGTTCGTCGGCATGCCCGTGTGTCTGCACAAGGTCGCCGTCAGCGCGCACCACCACGATGTGGTGGATCAGATCGCCGCGGCAGCCTGATTCGGTCGATCACCTGATCCAGTCGCTCCGTAGGAGCGGAGGATTTTTGGCGAGCCAGTCAGTGATCGCCCAATCAAGAACGCGTCGAGCAGACAGCGGTGGCGTCGGACGTCTCGGGCAGGACGTGGTCACGGGGGCCGCCAAGGCGCCTTCCCTTCGTGCCTTTGTGCCTTTGCGTTCAATTTTCCGATCGGAAATTGAACGCAAAGGCGCAAAAGCACAAAGGTCAGGAAACGAAAGAAACGATCGATCGGGCGATCACCAGAGCACCGATCCTTAGTTTCGATCCTTGGCGCCTTGGCGCCTTGGCGCTTTGGCGGCCCGCCTACCGACGGCGCGTCAACACTCTGACTCGTACGTGGTCAGAGGCCCATCCGCCGATGCCCGGTTGACTTGCGTCCTAGGACTTATCGAGGACGCGCGACAGCAGGTGCAGCGTGCGTGGCGGCAGCGTCTCGCCGCGCCACTTGATCGCACGCGCGAGGACCACGGCCTTGTCGCGGTTGCCGAGCGCCGGGCGCTCCGCGAACAGCCGATCGCCGACACCCTCGATCTTCTCGAGGATCCGCATGCCGCCGTGCCACGTCAGCGCGAGCTCGACCGCTAGATCGGCGCCGACCAGATCGATCAGCGGACGCGAGCGCTCGAACAACGCGCGGGTGCGAGCGACCTCGTAGCGGACCAACGAGCCGACTTGCGGCGTGATCCGGCGATGCTCGATGTCGCCCTCGACAACGCCGAAGTGCCGGAGATCCTCGGCAGGCAGATACACGCGACCGCGCTGCCAGTCGGCGGGCACGTCCTGGATCAGCCGGGTGAATGCGAGCGCGGTGCCGAGATCCTCGGCGAACGCGTGGAGCTCGGGTGCGCGATAGCCACCGATGTAGAGGAGCAGGCGGCCGATCGGCTCGGCGGCCTGGCGGGTGTAGCTACGGAGCTCGTCGAACGTCGCGTAGCGTCGGCGCTCGAGATCGGTGCGGAAGCCGGAGAGCAGCTCGCTGAACTCGGTGATCGGCAGCGCGAACTTGTCGACGGTCTCGGCGAGCGCGACGAACACCGGATGCTCGGCGTGACCGCGATACGCGAGGTGGAGCTGCTCTTCCCAGCGATCGAGCTCGCGGGCACGGCGACCCTCGAAGGCGAGCTCGTCGGCAAAATCGTCGGCAACACGCGCGAACGCGAACAGCGCGAAGATGTGCTTGCGCAGCTCGCTGCGCGCGAACATCGAGGCCACCGGATAGTTGTGATGGCGAGCGCGGCACAGCGCTTCGCAGTAGCGATAGCAAGCCTCGAGCTCGAGCGACGGCGGGAGCGGCACGGCGAGGGCGGGGGTGCGAGCGACTCCGAGGCGATGGATCACGGGGTTTCCTTTACCATGCGGGCGAGCTTGCGGGCATGAAGGGCCATGTGGCCCTTCTGGATGCCCTCGGTGGCGAGCGCCCGGAGCGCTGCGAGGTTGGTGGCGAGGCCAGCCGCGGCCGCGAGCGCGGTCAGGCGATCCGCGTGGGTGACGCCCGCCAGGGCGAGCGCGAGCCGCGTGCTCGGATGGCCGAGCAGCGCACCACCGACGGTGCCGACCGCGAGTGGCATCACGAGCTCGCCGTCCAGCGCGCTGGTGCGGTCGGTCCAGACCGCGAGTGGACGATAGCTGCCGGCCCTGCAGGCGAAGGCATGCGCACCGGCTTCGACGGCGCGCCAGTCCTGGCCGGTCGCGACGAGCACCGCGTCGACGCCGTTCATGATGCCCTTGTTGTGCGTGACCGCCCGGTACGGATCGAGCTCGGCGAACCGCGACGCTGCGGCGATCGCGGCGGCGACATCGGCGCCTTCGATGATCCCATCGTCACCGCTGACGCCCGCGAGCTGTGCGTGCGGGATCGAGCAGCGGACGGTGACCATCCGACCGTCCGTGAGGTTCGACAGGATCCGGAGGCCGGGACGACCGCCGGCGATCGCGGCGACGCGATCGGCGAGCGCCTCGCACAGCGTGTTCACGAGGTTCGCGCCCATCGCATCGCGACAGTCGACGTGGAGGTGCACGACCAGGACGCCGCCATCGGGCCCCGTCTTCGTCAGCATCCGGACGTCGAGCGCCCGCGGCCCACCGCCGCGCTCGGCCATCCGCGGCATCGTCGTGCGCGCGGTCTCGACCAGCTCTCCAGCTGCGGCCTTCACGGCGGCGACGCCGGCATCGACATCCGCGACGTGCGTGATCTGGATCTGCCCGATCATGACCGGCGCCGAGACCGTGGTGACAAAGCCGCTCGGGCGCGCCATGCGGGCGGCGTTCGACGCGGCCGCCACGATCGACGGTTCCTCGACCGCCATCGGGATCACGACATCGCTGCCATCGACCGTGAAGTTGACGGCGACCGCAAACGGCAGCGCGTAGGTACCGATCACGTTCTCGATCATCCCGTCGGCGACCGCGAGCTCGAGCGCAGCCGGATCGACCGCGGCGAACGCCTCCACCGGGAGTCCCACCGCCTCGGCAAGGAGCCGCCGCCGCTCCGCGAGCGACGCCTTGTAAAAGCCTGGAAGTCGAGACGACATGAGCGTGAAGGAGACTAAGGGTTCTACTGCGCCCCGACTTGGGTGTCCACGCCACTGTCGTCGACGGTCAGTTGCAGTGGCTGGCACCCGAGTTCGATGAGCGATCGGGTGGCGATCGTTACGTCTGCCGTTGCCGGGACGACGGCAATCGCGATATCGCCGCCGCCGGCCCCAGTGGTCTTCGCAGTGCCGCCAAGTGCCTGCATCGCCGTGCGTGCCAGCATCACGCACGCCGGCACCAGGTCCACACCGGTCGTATGTGCGAGCCGATCGATGGCGACCGCGGCGAGGCGAAGGGCCGCCAGGAGCGCGGTCGCTG
>NZ_JACCSO010000720.1 GCF_013812955.1 Nannocystis sp.
GCGCCGATGGGCGCCGACAATACAGTGATGGCGCGGCCGTCGTATTTCGAGGTGCTCGAGGTGATGTCCGCCCCGCCGAAGCCCTGAGCGGGCGAGCAGCGCTATACGTATGCTCGCAAGGGGGAGACGCTGACGATCAAGAAGGAGGGGTGGAAGGATGCGTGGAAGTGCTCGCTCACAGCAGCTCGCTGACGAGGCCGGGTAGGCGCTCGCAGGCCGCGGCAAATACGGGCTCGGGGGTGATCAGGGACAGGGCGAGGCGCGGCGGGTCGCCGAGGTCGAAGAGGTGGCCGGGCTGGGTGAGCAGGTGGCCGCGGCGAAGCAGGTGAAGCGCCCAGCCGGCGTCGTCGAGGTCGTGCACGGCGGGCAGGCGCAGCAGGGCGGTCCAGCCGGCCTCGACGTCGAGCACGGTCATCGCGGTGTCCTGGCAGGTCTGGCGCAGGCGGTCGAGGTTATTGTGACAGCGCGCGGAGATCCTCGCCTGCATGGCCGGGGCGGCGGCCAGCAGCCCGGGCAGCGCGAGCTGGACCGGGGTCGCGGCGCTCAGGTAGGTGTCGGCGATCAGCTCGAGCCGGGCCATCGCCGCGGCCACCAGCGCGGGCGGCCCGAGCGTCAGCCACCAGGCGAGCTTGAGCTGCGGCAGCGCGGCGACTTTTGATAGGCCGGAGAGGATGAAGGTGAGCGCGGCGCGTGAACCCAGGGCGGGGCTCGCGTGCGGACCGGGCGCGAGCGGGTAGTCCCAGAACACCTCGTCGACGAGCATGGCGATGTCGCGGGCGGCGAGCGTGGCGTCGAGGGTGCGCAGCTCGGCGGGGGCGAGGTAGTTGCCGGTCGGGTTGTTGGGGGCGACGACGACGAGCGCGCGGGCCCGCGGCGCGGCGGCGAGGGCCAGCTCGAGGCCGACCTGGTCGATCGACCATGTACCATCATATAATAATGGATAAGGGATCAGCTCGACGTGGGCGAGCTCGGCGATCATCCGGAGCAGCGGATAGCCGGGCTGCGGCACCAGCACGGCGTCGCCAGGGTCGCAGAGCAGCGCGAGCAGGTAGGTGTAAGCCTCGCTGCTGCTGGCGCACAGGCCGATGGCGGCCGGATCGACGGTGGCGTTGCGGCGGGCGTAATAGTCGGCAACGGCCGCGCGGCCGCTGGCGAGGCCGAGCGAGGCGGGCTCGTAGTCCGCGCTGCGCTCGTCGACGAGCTGGCGATAGAGCGCGTCCTGGTAGGTGAATCCGAGCGCGGTGGGGTTGCTGACGGTGAGGTCGAGGACGCGCACGTCAGCGCGACGAAGCTCGGCGAGCACGAGGTCGAGGGGGCCGGGGCCGGCGGTCCAGGCGGTGTGGCGGGAGAACATGGGGCGCGCGAACATATCCGGGCGCGACGGCGGGGGACAAGCCAGGGGGTGCGCAGCCCCAGCAGGTGTGGGTGTTGTCTGTAAAGCTGTTCGGACGGAGGATGCACCCATGACCCACGTCCCACTCACCGAGTATGCAGAGCTCAAGGACCCCCGCGCGAAGGCCGTATACGACGAGATCCAGGCGGATCTGGGGTTCGGCATGGTGCCGAACCTGTTCAAGTCGATGGCGCAGAGCCCCGCCTTGCTGGCGGCGAACTGGCAGCGCTTTCGCTCCGTGGTGCTCGATGGGGTGCTGCCGCGCACGCTCAAGGAGATGATCGGCGTCGCCATCTCCCAGCATCACAACAGCCAGTATGCGCTCAAGGTCCACCTGCACGGGCTGTCGGCGCTCGGCATCAGCGAGGAGGTGCTGCGCCTGCTGGTCTCGGACTTCGAGAACTGCCCGCTGCCGGCGCGGGAGAAGACGGTGATTCGCTTCGGCGTGCTGGCGGGCACGCGGCCGCAGGCGCTGACGGCCGCGCACTTCGAGGAGCTGCGCGCGCGCGGGCTCGACGAGATCGAGATCTACGAGATCCTGTCGACGGCGAACCTGTTCGCCAGCGTGAATCAATACACGGACGCCATCGACCTGGAGATCGATCGTTTATGACGGGGGCGCCTTCGGGCGGGAGCGGCGACGAGAGCGATCCCGCCTACCTGCTCGGGACGAATCGGCGCCTGCTCGCCGAGGTACAGGCCCTCTCGAGTCGCATCGCGGCCGTCAACGAGATCGCCACGGCGATGAACCGGACCCTGGATCTCGAGGAGATCCTGCGGATCGTCGGCCGCCAGGCCAAGTGGCTCCTCGACTTCGAGCACTTCAGCGTCTGCCTCCTGCGAGACGGCGTGTGCCGCCGCGTGGTCACCCTGTTCGGCCCCGCCGAGGGCAGCAGCGGCATCGAGCTCGGCGGCGATGATGCGATCTCCCGCGCGGTCCGGACCGGCCAGCCGCAGCTCGTGCGCGACGCGCCAGTGGGCGGCTTCCTCGCGTCGTTCGCGTCGCAGGCGATCCTTCCGCTGGGCAGCGAGCACGGCGTGATCGGGACCGCCAACTTCGCCGCCCATGCCGCCCACGCCTACTCCATCGAGGACATTCGCATCGGCTACCTGCTGGCGCTCCAGCTCGCGGCGGCGCTGCGCAACGCGGAGCGCTTCGAGGAGCTGGCACACCTCAATGCCCGGCTCAAGGAGGAGAAGGCCCGCTCCGACCGCCTGATGCTCAACATCCTGCCGGGGCCGATCGCCGCCGAGTTGATGCGCACGGGCCGGGTCGCGCCGGTGCACTTCGCATCGGCGTCGGTGCTGTTCACCGACTTCACGGACTTCACCCGCAGGACCGAGGAGCTGGCGCCGTCCGAGCTGGTGAGCGAGCTCGACGAGTGCTTCTCGTTCTTCGACGAGGTCATGCGACGCCACGGCCTCGAGAAGCTGAAGACCATCGGCGACAGCTACATGTGCGTCGGTGGCATCCCGGTGCCGGATCCGAAGCACGCGGTCAACTCCGTGCGCGCGGCCCTCGAGATCCGCGACTTCGTGCGCGCGCGGTCCGCGAGCAAGCCGAGCGGCGCCGGCTGGGACATCCGGATCGGCATCCACACCGGCCCGCTGCTGGCGGGGATCATCGGCAGGGCGAAGTTCTCCTACGACGTGTGGGGCGACACCGTGAACATGGCCTCGCGCATGGAAACGTCGGCGCTGCCGGGGACTGTCAACATCTCGGCGGAGACCCACGCGCTCGTGCAGCAGCACTTCGATTGTGAGCACCGTGGCAAGATCGAGGTGAAGGGCAAGGGCCCCGTCGATATGTTCGTGGTCCATGGCGCGTCCGTGCACCTGTCCGAATAGGCGGTCAGGCGCGGCGCGTTCTCGACCGCGTGGACGCGAACCCGCTTGACGGCCGAGGGGCCATGCGGTCTCTTGCGGCGTATGACTTACACTCAGCGCGCCCGCTCCTCGTTCGTGACGATCACCATGAGCCTCGCGCTCATCGCCTGTCCGGGCGCCCCCGCCGAGACGGCGGGCTCCGATTCGGCCTCGAGCGGCCCCGGCACGCTCACGGACCCGGGGACCTCGGCGACGGATCCTTCCTCCGGCGGCGTGCCGACCACGACGGCGCCGCAGACGGGCTCGACGGGCGATACGCTCGGCACCGGCACCGGCGTGACCACGGGCACCGGCGAGCTGCCAGGCACGACGGGCACGACGGGCACGACGAGCGACACGACCGGGATGCAGCAGACGGGCGGCACCGACACGGGCGACGGCGTGCTCGACATCGCGCCCGAGAACGTGCTGCTCGAGATCGTCGACGGCAACATCGTGATGCAGCCGTTCACGGCGACCTACGAGGGCGTGGACGTCACGGACAAGGTCACGTGGAGCTACACCAAGCCGCAGATCGGCGCGATCATGATGGCGGGGCTGTTCGTGCCGACCGGGACCCTCGCGGGCAAGGGCGAGCTGAAGGCGACCTACGACGGGGCGCAGGACAAGACCGAGGTCAGCGTCAAGATCATCAAGACCCTCGACCCGGGCGCCATCGCCGGTGGGTTCGGCGCCCCGGTCGGGCCCGACCCGACGATGACGATCGTCTACCCGTACGACAACACGGTGTTCCCGCTCAAGGTCGTGGCGCCGATCGTGCAATGGAACGGCGCGCAGAACAACGACCAGTACAAGCTCCACATCAGCGAGCAATTCTACGACTACACGATCTACTTCACGACCAACGCCCCGGCGCGGCACCTGATCGACGAGCTCGAGTGGATCGCCATCTCCGAGTCTGGCCAGGGCGCCAAGAGCGACCCGATCGCGTTCGAGCTGCAGCGCAAGAGCGGCAACAACACCTACGAGGCGGTCAAGCAGACCTGGCGCATGGCGCAGGCGCGCCTGCCGGGCCGCGTGTACTACTGGGAGCTGCCCTCGGCCTGCAACAACGGCGCGAACGGGCGGATCCTCAGCATCAAGCCGACCGAGGCCAAGGCGGAGGAGTTCTTCAACGCCAACGGCCAGTGCTGGGGCTGCCACAGCGTCAGCCGCGACGGTCGCACGGTCTCGTCGGTGTTCGACACCGGCCAGCCGTTCCCGCTGGCGACGATCGACGTCTCGGTCGAGCCCGCGGTCTACGGCGCGATCAAGCCCCAGGCGGGCTTCGGCGGCACCTTCAGCGCGTTCAACCACGACGGCACCAAGCTGTTGCTGTCGGACAACACCGGGGGCAACGCCGGCTCGACCGTGCTGAAGGTCATCGACACGATGACCAAGCAGGTCTTGAACCCCGACGTGCTCGGGCCCGGCTGCGGTGAGCCGGCGTGGTCGCCGGACGGCACCAAGATCGCCGCGACCTGCGGCTACGGGGGCTTTGGCTGGACCTTCGACGCGAGCAACGGTGACCTCGTGATCGCCGACGTCAATCCGGACGGGGTCACGATCTCGAACAAGAAGATCCTGGTGCCCAAGCTCGGCGAGGTCGGTCGCCCGGCGTACCCGAACTTCTCGCCCGGCAACGAGTGGGTGGTGTTCGGCCGGCCGACCCAGGGCTCGCGCTCGACCGGCAACGGCCAGCTGTGGATGATCGGCGTCGACGGCCAGAACCTGGTCAAGCTCGAGAAGGCGAGCAACGACAACAAGAGCTTCAACCCGAGCTTCGCCCCGCTGCGCGCCGGCGGCTACTACTGGGTGGTGTTCATGAGCCGCCGCGACTACGGCAATACGCTGGTCGGCGCGAACCGCCAGCAGCTGTGGATGACGGCGATCAGCGACCCGCCGACCAACGGCGACCCGTCGAACCCGCCGTTTTACCTGCGCGGCCAGGAGGACTGCGCGCTGTCGGAGAACGCGTTCTTCGCCCCCGACCCGTGCATCGAGGAGGAGAACAAGAGCTGCGAGTCCGGCATCGACTGCTGCTCGGGTCACTGCATCCAGATGGGCGAGGTCAAGGTCTGCGGCGAGAAGGGCAGCTGCTCGGAGATCGGCAACGCCTGCGAGGTCGATGCCGACTGCTGCGACGAGGGCTCGCCCTGCGTCGACGGCTATTGCCAGGAGATCTTCCCGCAGTGAGCTGATCTGCCCGCTCGCTCCCGGCGGGGGCGAGCGGTCAGGCGCGGGTGGGTTCGCCGGACTCGGCGGGGACCTGGGCGCGCTCGCGGACGTTGACCCGGTGGCGGCTCTCGGCGGCGGGGAGGTGGATCTTGAACAGCATGGCGCCGCCGATCTCCTTGACGTCGAGGCGTGAGCCCTCGATGCGGAGGAGGGCGTCGGCGATCGGGAGCTCGAGGCCGAGGCCGCGGTGGCCGGGCAGGCGGTGGAAGCCGCGGCGGGCCAGGTCGAGCTGCTGCAAGGTGGCGGGCTTGACCGGGGTGGTGATGTGCAGCTGCAGGCCGAGCGGGGAGTCGGGGTCGCCGGCGCGGAGCTTGACGGCGATGGTGCCCGCAGGCAGGCGCTTGCCGGCGAACAGCAGCAGGTTCTCGAGCGCCTGGACCATGTGCCGCGGGTCGACGAAGGCGGTGGGCAGGCCGGGCGCGGTCTCGATGCTGTAGTTGATGTGCTCGCTGGCGCGGGCGCGGGCGCGCTGCACGGCCTTGGAGATCAGCGGGGCGAGCGGGACGGGCTCGGCCTGCAGCTCGATGCGGCGGGCCTCGATGCGGGCCATGTCGAGGATGGCGTCGATCTGGTGCAGGAGGTCGTTGCCGGCGCTGGCGATGGTCTCGACCATCTCGCGCTGCTCGGCGTCGAGGTCGCCGTCGACGCCGCGCAGCAGCAAGGAGCTGAAGCCGAGGATCGAGTTGAGCGGCGAGCGCAGGTCGTGGCTCATGTTGGCGAGGAACTGACTGCGCAGGCGGTCGGTCTCCTCGGCCTTCTCGAGCGCGACGAAGCGGGCGATCGTCGCCTCGTGCATGCGCGCGACCAGGTGGTCGACGGCGCGGGCGAGGGCCAGCCACTCGGGGGTGCCGGGGGCGAGCACCGCGGGGCTGCGCTCGTCGGCGG
>NZ_JACCSO010000739.1 GCF_013812955.1 Nannocystis sp.
GGCCTGGGGGCTGCGGCCGGGCCCCAGCACCGCGAGGTCCTCGTCAGCGGTGCTCGCCTGCCGGGTCCGCGAGCAGCGGTTGTCGGTCAGCTCGCCCTCGCCGTCGCGCCCGGCGTAGATCACGTAGACCTTGCCCACCGCCAGGATGCGCTCACAGGCCGAATCGCTGGCCCGGGTGCCGAGCAGCGCCGCGGCCCCGACCTCGCCCTTCCACACCCGCAGCACCTCGAGCTCGTAGCGGATCATCGCCACGCCCGCGGGGCCGGGCTCGACCCGCAGATGCTCGACCCGCGCCTCGAACACCGCCTCGGCGCGCTCGACGGCGGTCGCCGGAGCCGGTGGCGCCATGCACGAGCAGGCGCGGGCTGCGTGAGGAAGCGCCCAGAGGCCGAGCACCAGCACGACCCATCCGTGACGAAAGACGCGACCCGGAAGAGGTTGCGAGCGCACGCTCGGCAAGCTAACCCTGCGGGGGCCGCCTGAGCAAGTGAGCCCCAGTCAGCGGGCGCTCGGCCGGTAACTCTGGCATCGACCCGGCCATTCACGCGGCCGCAGGCGCGAATTCGCGACCCTGCGCGCGGACGGATGACCGGCCCATCCCGGCCCATCCCGGCCCATCCCGGCCGAGGCGGGGCTTCCGCTGTTACGCGGGTCACGACGGGCAGATTTGCCAAGCACCCGGCAAGTGCCTTAGATAGCCGCCGCTTCGCTGCGGCGAGACGAGAGGTTCGAAATGCTTACGGTTTCCGAAGTCACCAAGTCCTACGGCGGGAAGGTCCTGTTCGATGATGTCACTACCAGCTTCGAGCCGGGGCACCGCTACGGCCTGACCGGGGCGAACGGCGCCGGCAAGTCGACCTTCATGAAGATCCTCGCCGGTCAGCTGGAGCCCGACAAGGGCACGGTCTCCAAGCTGCCGCGCACGCGCCTGAGCGTGCTCCACCAGGACCACTACCGCTACGAGAACGACCGCATCCGCGACGTCGTGATCATGGGCAACAAGAAGTTGTGGGCGGCGATGTCCGAGAAGGAGCGCCTGCTCGCCAGCGGCGAGATGAGCGACGAGATCGGCATGCGCCTCGGCGAGCTCGAGGGCACGATCGCCGAGGAGAACGGCTACGGCGCCGAGTACGAGGCCGAGCAGCTGCTCGAGGGCCTCGGCATCCCGACCGCCGAGCAGGAGCAGCCGCTGAAGAACCTGACCGGCGGCATGCGCCTGCGGGTGCTGCTGGCCCAGGCGCTGTTCGGCACCCCGGACATCCTGCTGCTCGACGAGCCGACCAACCATCTCGACCTCGAGTCGATCCACTGGCTCTCGAACTACCTGATGGAGTACCGCGGCGTGCTGATCGTGATCTCGCACGATCGCCACTTCCTCAACGAGGTGTGCACCCACACCTCCGACGTCGACTACCAGAACATCATCGGCTACACGGGCGGCTACGACGACATGCTGCGCCAGAAGATCCAGTATCGGATCTCGGCGGAGAAGGGCAACTCCAGCAAGCAGAAGAAGATCGCCGAGCTCAAGGAGTTCATCCAGCGCTTCGGCGCCAACGCCAAGAAGGCCAGCCAGGCCCAGTCGCGCCGGCGCGCGATCACCAAGATCGACCTCGTCGACCTCAAGCGCTCCAACATCGCCCGGCCCTTCATCCGCTTCGACCCCAAGGTCCAGAGCGGCAAGATGGTCCTCGCGGTCGACAAGCTGTCCAAGAGCTTCGACCACCCGGTGATCAAGGACCTGACCTTCAACGCCACTCGTGGCGAGAAGATCGCCGTGGTCGGCCCCAACGGCATCGGCAAGACCACCCTGCTCAAGCTGCTCGCCGGCGTCTACGAGGCCGACCGCGGCAAGCTCACCCAGGGCCACGAGGTCGTGCTCGGCTACCTGCCGCAGGACCACGAGGAGGGCATCGGCAAGGCCGACAACATGAGCGCCTTCCAGTGGCTGTACCAGTGGGACCCGAAGTCCACCGTCGAGGAGATCCGCGGCCTGCTCGGGCGCATGTTGTTCCCCTCGGAGGACGCCGACAAGCCGGTCAAGGCGCTCAGCGGCGGCGAGACCGTGCGCCTCCTGCTCGCCAAGCTGACGCTCACCAAGCCCAACCTGCTGCTGATGGACGAGCCCACCAACCACCTCGACCTCGAGTCGATCCGCGCGCTCACCGAGGCCCTCCAGCGCTACGAGGGCACCCTCATCCTCGTCAGCCACGACCACTCGATGATCGCCGAGGTCGCCACCCAGGTGCTCGAGCTCAAGGGCGAGCGCGGCTACGACCTGTTCCCCGGCAGCTACGAGGAGTTCCTCGAGAAGACCGGCAAGAACGACAAGCGCTGAGCGAACACCTCAGCGCCGCGTCCGCGAGGCGCAAGAAAAAGCCCGGGCTCGTGAAGCCCGGGCGGTTTTATCGGGCCGATGCCAGCCGTCGCGCCGAAGCAGACGCGGGGCCGAAGTGGAATCAGCCGGTCGGCTTGTTGCGGAAGGCGACGGCCTCGTCCTCCTCGGGACGCCACACCTGGACCGCACCGATCGCCCCGTCCTTCTTGACGGCGACCTTCATGTACATGTTGCCGTGCTCGCAGCGCAGGTCGAACATGCCGACGTACTGGCTGACCACGCGCACGCGGTCGAGCTCGCACTGACCGCGCTTGCGGGCCCAGCGGGGCATGATGCCGTCGCCCCAGGCGTGCTGACCGGCGACGGCGTCGCTCCACGGCATGGCGGCGAGCACGGTCTTGAAGGCCTCGGCGACCGGGGCGGTCGGCTCGACGCCCGCGACGCCGCTGATGACCCCGGCGATGTTGCCCTGCTTGTCGAGGCGCAGGTGGACCTCGAGGTCGCCGCGCTCGCAGTGGAAGCCGTAGCGGGCGCGCGCGCTGCCCACCTGCCAGATCGGCTGCATCTCGCCGCAGTCGCCGACCTGGGCGTGCATCCACTGCATGTGCCCGCGCTGGGCCCTGGCCTTCGACGGCTTGGCGAACAGCGCGGTGACCCGGGCCTCGTCCCAGCTGTCCAGGTCGTTGAAGATGGCGACGTACTCGCTGGCGACCCGCGGCAGGTCGTTCGCATCGAGCACCGGAGATTTTGCGCAGCCCCCGAGACCGAGGGTGCCCAACAGCATCAAGCCCAGAAAGCGCATCGCCGGACGGTAGCAGGCGACGTGCTCGCCGTCGACGGGGCGGGGCGGGAGGTCTGGAACTGTGCGCAGCTAGAATTGCTCGCGCGCGCTGAACACCTTCTCGACGTACTTCTTGCTGCCGTCGGGGACGCCGCGCTTGCCGGCCTTTTGCCACTTGAGCACGTGTCCGGGTCCGCCGTGATAGGCGGCGAGTCCGAGCTTCACGTCGCCGTCGAAGCGCTTGATCATGCGCGAGAGATAGAGGCTGCCGGCGCGGATGTTGAAGCCGGGATCGTAGGGCCGCGAGCGCTCGCCCAGCCGTCCGGCCAGCTCGCGCGCGGTGGCCGGCATCAGCTGCATCAGGCCCTGGGTCCCACCAGGCCCGCGGGCCCGCGCATTGAACTTGCTCTCGACCCAGATGACGCCGTTGATCAGCCGCGGGTCGAGCTGAAACTTACGGGCCGCAGCCTGCACCTGCGGCTGCACCGCCGCGATGTCCTGGCGCTGCGCCGCCGGCCAGCTGGTCTCGACCGCGCCTCCCGAGGCCATCCCGGGAGATCGTGCCTCGTCCATGCGTGAGCCCGCGCATCCGGCCAGGGTCAGGGTCAAGCCGAGCAGAAACCACGTTACCGTCCAGGCGCCGTGCCCCGACGGCCGCCACGGTGCAGCGGACCGGATCTGACGCGCAACTGCGCGAAATTGCCGGGATCTGGTCGAGGTGGTCATGTGTAGTTCTTATCCTACATAGGGTTCGGCTCCGGCCCCAATTTCCGGCATGAGGCGGCATGGCGCGTCAATTTTCCCGGTCGACCGGGGCATCCCGGACCGAAATCGGAGAATTGTTCGGTACGATGCAAGCAGTGCTCCGCCCGGTGCGGGGTCGACCTTAATCGAGGAGATGCGCCCATGAGCAAGCGATCGATCCAAGCGACGGTAGGGTCCCTGGTTGCAGGGACATGGCTGATGATCCCAGGCTCGGTGAGCGCGGCCGGTTACGATCCCTACGCGGTGGTCCCGGCCGGCACGATGAAGATCGACATGGCGGATGTGCTGCGCTCGCCCGAGAAGTACCGGTCGACGCCGCAGGAGCAGCCGGACTTGTCGACGCTCGGCAAGGCCACCGCCACTCCTTCGGCCGCCAGTTCGCCCGCCGCTGCTGCGGCCGCCACTTCCTCGGCCACTTCCTCGGCCACTTCCTCGGCCACGCCCGGCAAGCTGCCGGCCGGCTGGGTGCAGCTCGGCGAGGTCGTGCAGCGCGAGGAGATCGCCATGGGCCTCAAGGCGGTCGACCCGGAGCCCTCGGCGGCCTGGGAGGACATCGAGGGCAACCAGTACCCGCGCAAGGGCACGCTGTACATGAACTTCATCGGCGGCCAGCTGCTCGGCGGCGGCTCCGACAATTCGGCGGAGAACAAGTCTTCGCTGGCCCGCACGGGCGTGTATCCGTCCTTTGCCGGGTCCGAGGCGTCGGCGCTGGCGATCGTCCAGGCGGTGAAGGAGGACATGGCCGAGCTCGGCGTCCGCATCATGTACGACAAGCGGCCCAGCAAGACGGTCCCCTACACAATGGTGATGATCGGCGGCGCCTGGACCGACGCCAACCTCGACAGCCCCGCTGGCGGCGTCGCCCCGGGCACCGACTGCGAGGCGCGCTTCCAGCGGCACGTCGTCTACGTGTTCGACAAGCAGTCGTCGACGGTCGGCCAGGAGGCGGCGCACTCGTGGGGCCTCGACCACACGCTCGGCAGCGACCGGATCATGAGCTACGAGGGCGGCAACAACAAGCACTTCGGCGAGAACTGCCAGGCTTATTGCCTGGCGAAGTGTTCGGACAAACCGACGGAGATCGGCTGTCGGCCCATCCACGAGAAGTACTGCGGCAAGGACAGCGAGCAGCAGAACGACATGGCCGAGCTGCACTACATCTTCGGCACCAACGAGCCGGACACGGAGCCGCCCACGGTCACGATCTCCCAGCCGGCGGACGGCACCAAGTTCGACAGCGGCACTGAGGTGAAGATCTTCAGCGAGGTCCACGACAACTACGGCGGCGTCGGCTGGAAGCTGCTGCTCAAGAAGGACGGCGAGGTGTTCGTCGACCTGGTCTCCTACAGCGGCGACGAATCCTGGTCGCTGGCCAACATCCCCGACGGCGCCTACGAGGCCACCGTCGAGGCCGAGGACCACGCCGACCACGTCGTCAGCCAGACGATCACCTTCACGGTCGGTCCCGTGGCCGGCGGCAGCGACTCGGACGGCGCGCCGACCACCTCCGACACCTCCGACGAGGGCGGCGAGTCGGGCGGCTCGGGCGAGTCGGGCTCCGATGATGAGGGCGGCTCGGGCAGCGCCAGCGGCACCGCCGGCACCAGCAAGGACGACGGCGGCTGCCGGATCTCCCCCAATCAGGGCGCTCCCCTCGGCCTGCTCGCGCCCCTGGTCGGCCTCGGCCTGGCCTGGCGGGCTCGCCGTCGCCAGCGCTAGTCGACGCGCTATTCGCCGCCGGATAGCGGCGGATGGCCTGTCCGGCCCAATGATGCCGCCACTGTCGAAGTGGCGGCATTTGCGCGTCGCCTCCGCCATGTGACCTCGGCCGTTCGCGCGCGGCTTGACCCCCCGGGGTGGTTTTAGCTATAGGCATCGTCCCCCCGCGCTCGGCGGGGCCTTTTCATCTCCGAGCAGTCGCAGCCACCTCGTGGCTGCCGCCCGGGCGGGCGCATCGCCCTGAAGATCGAGTGACCTCGTGAGCGAGCATCAGCAAGCCATCATCCGCACCGGCGGCAAGCAGTACCGCGTCAGCCCCGGCTCCGTCCTCAAGGTCGAGAAGCTCCCCGCCGAGAAGGGCGCCTCGCTCGACTTCGAGGTCCTCCTGGTCGGCCAGGGCGAAGGCATTCAGATCGGCACCCCGCTGGTCGCCGGCGCGAAGGTCACGGGTCAGGTCGTCAGCCACGGCCGCGGCACCAAGATCATCGTCTACAAGTTTCGCAAGCGGACCAACTACCGCAAGAAGCAGGGCCACCGCCAGGCCTACACCGAAATCAAGATCACCGGGATTTCCGGCTGACCAGCCGAAGGTCGCCCGGACCTTCCTCAGTAAAGACTGAGCGGAAGGCCAGCGCCCGAAAGACACGACGATGGCACATAAAAAAGGTCAAGGTTCAATCAAGAACGGCCGCGACTCCAAGTCCCAGCGACGTGGCGTCAAGAAGTTCGGTGGGGAGACGGTTCGCGCCGGCAACATCCTCATCCGGCAGGTCGGCAGCAGCTTCCACGCCGGGCCGAACGTCGGCACCGGCAAGGACTACACCCTCTTCGCCCTGGTCGACGGGACCGTCCGCTTCTACAAGCGCGGCTTCGAGCGCCGCGCCTTCGTGGCCATCGACCCGGTGGCCAACGAAGCTGCGGCCGACGTCGCCGCGGCGGCCGAGTAGGCCGGCATGCGCTTCGTCGACCAGGTTCGCATCGTCGTCCGCGCGGGTAATGGCGGAGACGGCCTGGTCGGCTGGCGACGCGAGAAATATGTCCCCGACGGCGGCCCCGCCGGCGGAGACGGCGGCAGCGGCGGAGACATCATCTTCGTCGCCAACGACCATTTAACCACGCTGCTCGACCTCAAGTTCCGCCAGCACTTCACGGCGACCTCGGGCCGCAAGGGCGGTCCCAACAAGATGACCGGCCTGAGCGGCGACGACCTGGTCGTCAAGGTCCCGGTCGGCACGATGGTGTTCATGGAGGGCATCGCCGGTGAACCCGGTGAGCGCCCGCCGTGGCTCGCGGAGCTCGACGACAGCGACGGCATGGAGAACGTCGGCGGGGTGACCTGGACCGACGACGGCGAGGACGAGGAGCTGCCGTCACCGTTGCTGAGCGAGCCGGCCGGCAGCCATGGCAGCGGCCGGCGCAAGCCGAACGACGGCGAGCTGCCGCCCGAGCCGGGCGAGCTGCTGGGCGACCTGACGACCCCGGGGCAGCAGCTGGTGATCGCCCGCGGCGGCCGTGGTGGGCGCGGCAACGTGCACTTCCGGACCTCGACCAACCGCGCGCCGGACTACGCCGAGCCGGGCATCCCGGGCGAGGCCTTCTGGCTGCGCCTCGAGCTCAAGCTGATGGCCGATGTCGGCATCGTCGGCTTCCCGAACGTCGGCAAGTCGACCTTCATCCGGGCCATTTCACGCGCGCGGCCGAAGGTCGGCGACTACCCGTTCACGACTCTGGTGCCGCAGCTCGGCGTCGCCTCGCTGCCGGACGAGCGCTCGCTGGTGGTCGCCGACGTGCCGGGCCTGATCCGCGGCGCGAGCGAGGGCAAGGGCCTCGGCCTCGAGTTCCTGCGCCACCTCGAGCGCACCCGCGTGCTCATGCACCTGGTCGCGCACGACTTCGGCGAGGGCCGCGACCCATTAAAAGACCTCGCCGCGCTCGAGCACGAGCTCAAGCACTACGGCCCGATGTTCGAGGGCCGACCGCGCGTGGTGGCCATCAACAAGATCGACACCCCCGAGGGCCAGGAGCTGCTGGGGCCGCTGCGCAAGGCGCTGCGAGCCCAGGGCATCCCGCTGTTCCCGATCTGTGCGCTCACCGGCGAGGGCGTGCCCGAGCTGATGGAGGCCCTGTGGCGCCGCGTCGACATGGTCCGGCGTAGCGTTCCGGTGCCCACCGACGCCCCGTAAGGGCGTTTCACTCCGACGAGCCCTTCTCCGCGAGGGCCGGCGCTCCCGCCCGGAGCGCCGCGGATTGCCGCATGCGCCTCCGCAAGTACCGCTCGAACAGGCCGAGCAGCAGCACGGTCCCGGCGCCGCCGAGCAGGCCGAGCGTCAGCGGTGACAGCACGCCCGAGAGCAGCGCGCCCATCACCACGATGAACACGGCGACGGCCACACCCATGAACGGCCCGGCGAGGCGCCACACGTCCGGCTGATTCCAGAAGCTGTAGGTCGGAATGATGCCGAGCCGCTGCGGACGGTCGAGGTAGACGGGCTGCTTTGCCGGTTCGGTCGGGACGAGGGATGACATCGGAGGTCGAGGCTATCAGGTGCCGGCGGCCGAACGCTGGCGCTCGGCCTCGTTCGTCGCGGGGACGAGCGCTCAGTTCCGGTCGCTGCGGCGCCCACAGACGAGCCGTGCCAGAAGCTGTAGGTGGGAAGGATGCCGAGACGCTGCGGACGGTCGAGATATACCGGCTGCTTCGCCGGTTCGGACAGGACGAGGTCGGGCATCGAAGCTCGAGGCTAGCACGCGCTGGCGAGGGCGCTTCAAGCCAGTCGTTCGAGCTCGTGCTCGAAGCCACCCGAGAGGATCGGAAACCGGCACCAGGTCTTCGGATCGAGGTTCTGATCGTCGAGATGAAACGACGGCGCATAGCGCTCACGCTTCCACTGGTTACGACTCCACAGGCGAAAGAAGCGCTTCACCCACACGATCAGCTGCGGGCGGTCGTACTGCGGGAAGCGGGCCGCGAGCACGTTGAGGCACTCCTGCGGGCTGCGCTTGTCGCGGATCGCCGCGCGCTCGATCGCGTCGAGCAGCGGGTAGGGCATCAGGTCCGCCTCGTCGGTCTGGGCCTGCTCGGCCGGGCGCAGCTCCGCGGTCGGCTGTTGCACATTGACGGCGCGCAGGGCCGGTAGCGGGGCCAGACCGGCGGGGCCGGTGGTCTCGACCCAGGCCAGCCACTCGCGCAGGAACGCCTTGTCGATGCCCGCGATCGGCGAGAGGCCGCCGCAGGTGTCGCCGTCCATGGTCGCGTAGCCGACCGCCGCCTCGCTGCGGTTGCTGGTCGCCAGCAGCAGCGCGCCGCGCAGGTTGGCGATCATCCACACGCCCGGGGCGCGCACGCGGGCCTGGATATTTTGCAGGGCGATGTCGTCGCGCTCCCAGCTGAGCTCGCGGCCGATCGCCTGCTCCACCGTCTTGCGATAGCCCTGGACCAGCGGCTCGACGTCGAACACCAGGAACTCGGCGCCGACCGCCTCGGCGACGGTGCGCGCGGCGTTGAGGGTCACCTCGCCGCTGTTCGCGGTCGCCTGATAGACGCACACCAGCAGCTGATGGACCAGCGCGCGCGCGCTGTCGGTGCGGGCCTGGCCGAGGCGCTCGCAGGTGGCCGCGAGGCCGAGCTCGAGGCAGGCGAGGTCGACCATCGCCGCGATCAGGTAGCTGACCGCGGCCGAGTCGGCGCCGCCGCTCAGCGACACCACGAAGCCGCGCGACCGGCTCTTGCGCAGGTAGTCGAACAGGCCGAGGGCGACCGCGCGGGTGAACTCCTCCTGCTTCTCGAACTTCAGGTCGGGCCACACGGTCGCGTGGCTCGCCGGCGCGGCGGTGTAGGGCACGAAGGGCAGCTGCACCTGGGCGTGGATGACGGCGCGCGTGCTGTCGTCGACGGCGGGGGTGAAGGCCGTGCGGCTGTGGCTCATGCGCACGTGGTCGATGTCGATGGTGGCGACGGTGATGTACACGTCGTCGAAGCCGAAGCGCGGGCCCTCGGCGACCAGCTTGCCGGCGGAGGCGATCAGGGCGTCGCCGTCGTAGATCACCCGGCCGGACTCGTTGCCGATCAGGTTGGTGTAGACGTAGGTCGCGCCGAAGGTGCGCGAGGCGTCGATGACGATCTGCTTGCGGACCTCGTGCTTGCCGAACGCGAAGTGACTGGCGCTCGGGTTCAGGATGATGTCGACGCCCTGGGCCGCGAGCTCGGGGCCGGGTCGGCCGGGCACCCACGCGTCCTCGCAGATCTCGAAGCCGATGCGTAGACCACCGACCTCGAACAGCAGGTCGCCGAGCGGGTAGCTGTTGCCGTCGTGCTTCCACTGGATGTGCTTGCCGGCCGGCCACGGCTTGAACCAGCGCGGCTCGTAGTGGACCCCGTCGCCGGCCAAAAAGCGCTTCGCGACCAATCCCAGGATCTTGCCGTCGACGACCAGGCAGGCCGCGTTGTAGAGCACCCCGCGGTGCATCACCGGCAGGCCGAGCGCGACCGCGACGCCCAGCGTCTCCGGCAAGATCTCTTGAAGGATGCGCCATGACTCGAGGGTGACGCCGCGGCTCTGGAACGCGTCCTCGCAGCCGTAGCCGGGGATGCACAGCTCCGGCAGGCAGATCACCGCCGCGCCCTCCTGCTTGGCGGTCCGGATCGCCCGGACGATGCGGGCCTGATTGCCGTCCCAGTCGAGCGGGATCTGGTTGAGCGTGGCGGCGGCGACCTTGACGAGCTGCATGGATATGGTCTTTCGGGCAGATTCAGAGGAACGGCAGGAACAGCTGGGCCACCGGCTCGACCGTGAGGCCCTGAGCCGCGAGCGCCTGCGCGCGCGGGTGGCTGTCGGTGCAGACGATGGCGTCGAACAGGCCCGAGTCCTGGATCTTTTTAAAAGACTCGCCGGGGAACAGGCCGTGGGTGGCGACCGCGGCGAGGCTGGTCGCGCCGGCGTCGCGGTAGGCGCGGGCCGCTCCGAGCAGCGAGCCGCCGGTGCGGATCATGTCGTCGTAGATCACCACGCGCTTGCCCTGCACCTGGGCGTCGAGGGCGCTGACCTCGGTGCGGTCGCCGCTGAGGCGGCGCTTGAACACGAAGGCCGCGGTGACGCCGACGTCGTTGGCGAGCGACTCGACCCACTTGGCGCGGCCGGCGTCGGTGCAGGCGAGCACGAAGTCGTCGCCGCCGACGCGGGTGATGACCTCGCGCAGCACCGGCTTGGCGTAGACATGGAAGGCGGTCAGTCCGCCCTCGAAGTAGTGCGGGATGCCCTCGGCGTGCAGGTCGAGCAGGAAGATGCGGTTGCCGTAGCAGGCCGGGGGGATCGCCGAGAGCAGCGCGGCGCGGGTCTTGGCGGTGACGACCTCGCCGCGGTGCACGGCCCGCTCCATGGTCGCGTAGCCGTAGTAAGGGACCAGCAGCGTCAGGCGGCGCGCGCCGTAGCGGACCAGCGCGCAGGCGAGGTCGAACATCATCAGGGTCGCGGCGTCGGAGATCGTGCCGCCGAGCAGGACGACGTCGCGGCCGTCGACCTCGCTGGCGATCCGCATGTAGCGCTCGCCGTCGGGGAAGGCCTCGATCTGCAGCTCGCCGGGCTCGTGGCCGGCCGCGCACAGCCGCTGCTGCATGCCGCTGTACTCGGGGAGGGCGAACACGAGGGAGGCGGAGGGCGCGGCGCGGTGCATCAGGGGCGGGGAGCATAGCCCGGGCGCGCCGGCCGGCTCAATCTTCTGCGCGCGGCTTCGCCCGCGTCCGTACCCGCGCGCTCAGGGCCCGAACGGGCTGGCGACGTCGGTGTAGGCGTAATCGCTGACCCGCTCGTCGATGCGCATGCGCAGCAGCGCCTTGGCCCGCACCGCCGGCGCCAGCAAGGCCGCCCGGTCGGCGATGCAGGCGGCGGCCAGGCGCGGCTCGGCGACCGCCCAGGCGTCCAGGGCCGCTGCCAGGACCGCCCGTGTGTGGCCCCACAGCGCGGCCTCGTCGGCCCCGAGGTGGTCGGCCGCCCACCCGAACACGGTGCCGAGGTGGGCGTGCAGGAGCGCGTGCGCGAGCTTGGTCTGGAGCTCGCCGAGGTCCTCGGTCAGCACGAAGGACCCGGCCGCGAGCGCGGGGTGGTGCCCGGCCGCGAGCAGGCGGCCGCGGTGGAGGCGCACGCCGCCGAGGTCACGCGCGATGAAGCCGCACAGCCGGCCGCGGCGATGGACCACGAGGGTGTTTTGCAGGTGGAGCTCGAGGGCGACGCCGTGGGCGGTGCACAGGCGCAGCGCGGGCGGGACCAGCAGCTCGACGTAGTGGTGCAGGGCCGCCGCGGGCGACGGGTAGGCGGTAGCGATCGCGCGCAGCAGGGTGTCGCCCTCGCGGCGGTGCAGCAGCAGCGGCGAGCGCTCGAGCGCGCCGTCCCGCGATGCAGCCGCGGATGGCGGAGAGGACATGTTCAAGAGGACATGTGAGTCCAGCTCGGAGGGGTCACCGGGCCAGCGCTCGCCGAGCGCGGCGCAGACCCAGACCGCGGGCTCGCCGGCATGACCGGCATGACCGGCATGACCGGCATGACCGGCATGACCGGCATGCCCGGCATGACCGGCATGCCCGGCATGACCGGCATGCCCGGCATGCCCGGCATGACCGGCATGCCCGGCATGCCCGGTATCATCGGCCGCGCGGGCGAGCGCGCGCGCGGGTGCAGCGAGGTTGTTGCGAAGGATCACCCCGAGCTGGCCGGCGAGCGCACCGAGGCCGGGGGTCGCCGGGTCGAGGCCGGCCGCCGCGGGCTCGGCTTGCAGCTGCAGGCCGCGACCGGTCTGTGGATCGGCGATATTGATGCGCGCGAGCAGGGCGCCGAGCTCGGGGCCGTTCTGAACGCTCATCGGCGAGACCTGACGCCGCGCGCTGGTGGTGTGCAGGTCGGCCGAGAGCTTGAGG
>NZ_JACCSO010000754.1 GCF_013812955.1 Nannocystis sp.
GTCGGCGCTGATCGGGGGCAACACCGTGGTGCTCAAGCCCTCCGAGGTGACCCCGATCTCCGGCGAGGTCGTCGCCGACTTCTTCAATCGCATGGGCCTGCCGCCCGGCGTCGTCGAGGTCGTGCAGGGCGACGGCAGCACCGGCGCGGCCCTGTGCGCGGCGCAGGTCGACATGCTGTTCTTCACCGGCTCGGTGGCGACCGGGCGCAAGGTGATGGCCGCCGCCGCCGCGCGGCCGATCCCCGTCGAGCTCGAGCTCGGCGGGAAGGATGCCTTCATCGTCTGCGCCGACGCCAACCTCGAGCGCGCCGCCGAGGCCTGCGTGTTCGGCGGCATGGTCAACTGCGGTCAGGCCTGCGTCTCGGTCGAGCGCGTGTTCGTGGTCGACTCGGTGCACGACCGCTTCGTCGAGCTGGTCAAGCAGAAGCTCGCCAAGCTCAAGGTCGGCGGCCCCGACGAGCAGGCCGACATGGGGCCGATGACCTTCGCGCAGCAGCTGGCGACGGTCGAGCGCCACGTCGAGTCGGCGCGGCAGGCGGGCGCCAAGGTGCTGAGCGGCGGCAGCCGCTTGCAGCGCGACGGCCTGTTCTTCGCGCCGACGCTGCTGACCGACGTCCACCCCGAGATGGAGATCTACCGCGAGGAGACCTTCGGGCCGGTGCTGCCGGTGATCCGCGTGCGCGACGAGGAGGAGGCCGTGCGCCTCGCCAACGACAGCGAGTTCGGGCTCGCCGGCAGCGTCTGGACGCAGGACATCGACAAGGGCCTGCGCATCGCCTCGCGCCTCGAGTCCGGACAGGTGATGGTCAACGACGTGTTTAGCGCGGTCGGCCACCCGGGCCTGCCCTTCGGCGGCATCCGCTCGAGCGGCATCGGCCGCTATCACGGCGACGAGGGCCTGCTCAGCTTCATGAACACCCGCGCCATCCTCGTCGACCGCGGCAAGGCCGACTACGACCCGATCTGGTACCCGTACAAGGACAAGCTCGCGGCCGCCTTCGACGTGTTCCGCGGCGTCGCCACCAAGTCGATCGGCAAGGTCATCAAGGGCTTCCTCGGCCTGCGCAAGGCCAGCATCGACGGCCACAAGAGCTGAGCTCCAGCGCCCCGGGACAGGCCCGGGGACAGGCCGGGGATGGTTGACATCGCCCGCGGTCCAGGTAAGTTCGCAGCGATGTCCGAGGTCCCAAGGCCGAAGCAGGAGCGCTGGGGCACGCGCGTGGGCCTGGTGCTCGCGGTCGCCGGCAACGCGGTCGGCCTCGGCAACTTCCTGCGGTTCCCGGCCCAGGCCGCCCAAAACGGCGGCGGCGCGTTCCTGATCCCCTACCTCATCTCCTTCGTGCTGATGGGCCTGCCGCTGCTGTGGGTCGAGTGGGCGATCGGTCGTCACGGCGGCCAGTACGGCCACCACGCCGCGCCGGGCATGTTCGCCCGCATGGGCCGCTCGCGCTGGCTCAAGTACGTCGGCGTGTTCGGGCTGTTCACCAACCTGACCGTCGCCGCGTACTACTGCTACATCGAGAGCTGGACGCTCGCGTACGTCTATCACTCGCTGGTCGGGACCTTCACGCAGACCGACCCGAAGCACTTCTTCGACAGCTACCTCGGGGCCAACGAGGCCTCGCTGAGCGCGGTCCCCCGCGAGGCGCTGTGCTGGTTCCTCGCCACGCTCGCGCTCAACACCTGGATCCTCTCGCGCGGCCTGGTGAAGGGCGTCGAGCTCGCGGCGAAGATCGGCATGCCGCTGCTGCTGGTGTTCGGCGCGGTGCTGGCGATCAACGGCCTGACCCTCGGGCCCGGCGACCCCGGCGTGATCGAGAGCCCGCTCGCCGGCCTCAACTTCGTGTGGGAGCCGCAGACCTCGGGCCTGATGAACCCGAGCACCTGGCTGGCCGCCGCGGGCCAGGTGTTCTTCACGCTCTCGGTCGGCATGGGCTCGATCCACTGCTACGCCGCCTACCTGCGCGAGCGCGACGACATCACCCTCAACGCCACCACCGCCGGCAGCGTCAACGAGTTCGTCGAGGTCATCCTCGGCAGCGCGATCCTCATCCCCATCGCCACCGCCTACCTCGGCCTCAACGTCGTGCAGGCGGCCACCGCCGGCGGCAGCGGCTTCGGCATGGCCTTCACGACCCTGCCGACCCTGTTCAACAACTGGGGCGCGTTCGGTCCGTTCGCCGGGGCGATGTGGTTCGGCCTGCTGTTCTTCGCCGGCGTGACCTCGTCGCTGGCGATGGGCCAACCGGTGGTCGCCTTCATGCAGGACGAGCTGAAGGTGCGCCGGGCCCCGGCCGCCCTGGGCTTCGGCGGCGCGACCCTGCTGCTCGGACTGCTGTGCGTGATCCTGTACCCGGGCGGCGCCTTCGACGAGTTCGACTTCTGGACCGGGACCTTCTCGCTGATCATCTTCGCCTTCCTCGAGGTGATCATCTTCGGCTGGATCTTCGGCATCGACCGCGGGTGGGCCGAGCTCCAGCGCGGCGGCGACCTCAAGCTCCCGAACTTCTTCAAGTACGTGATCAAGTACGTCACCCCGACCTTCATCGGCGTGGTCCTGCTCGGCGCCCTGCTCAAGCCGAGCGGCTCCTGGGGTGACGCCGTCGGCAGCCTGTTCACCAGCGGCAGCTGGCCCTTCGACCCGGGCAGCGTGATCGGCAAGCTCCTGCACACCGGCGCCACCGAGGGCAACTTCGACAACGGCGAGATCACCCACGTCGGCGTCGAGAACCTGAGCCGCATCGTGCTCGCCACCGTGTTCGTGCTGATCGCCCTGGTGGTCCGCCGCGCCTTCAAGGGCCGTGACCTCTCGACCCGACTCCTCGCCCCAGAAGGAGACCCCAAACCATGACGACCGGCGCCTGGATCATGATCGTGCTCACCTGGTCGGTCGTCGGCAGCGCCGCGATCTGGCTGATCTACAAGGTCCTGACCACCCCGCCCCGTAACGACGACAAACACGGCGACTGACACGGCGAGTGAGCCGGCTCAGAGCCCGGACTTGCTGATCGGCGCCTCGGGGAAGCCCGGCGCGAGCATGCGGGTCATGCACTCGGGTCGCCGCACGCCCTGCTCCGCCATCGCCAGGTCCGCCGACGCGACCAGCTGCTCGCCCGCATCGCCGCCGAGCAGCTGACCGCAACGCCGGCGGGCCGCGGCCCCGTAGAGCGCCATGTCGACCGCACGAAAGCCCTGCTCCGCCGCGCGCAGGCCCTGGATCGCCCGCTCTCGTTGCCGGTACACGATCAAGAGCCCGGCGTGCACCAGCTCGACGAAGGGCGTCGCCCACAGGGTCTGCTCGCCGCGCAGCCCGTCGAGGTCGGCCTCGACGCTGCGCAGCAGACCGGCGCGCTCGCTGTCGCCGTGGTCCGCGTGCAGGTGCTGGAGCGCGACCCCGGCCCGCAGCGCGTACAACATCACCCGGGCCCACTGGCTGGCGAACAACGAGCTGCGCGCGAACTCCTGCCACTCGCGCTTGACGCGGCCCCACGCGGTGTTGGGCTCGCCGCCGTAGAGGTCGACGTGCAGGCCGCCGATGAAGGTCCACAGGCGCGGCAGGTTGGCGAGCTCGTCGGGCCAGCGCTGCTGCACGTAGGCGAGCTCGGCGCGGGCGCGCGGCAGGTCGTCGTCGGCGAGCCAGAACGCGACCTGGGGCCCGGCGCGCAGCAGCGTATCGGCCCAGGTGTCGTCGCGCTCGCGGGCCTCGGCGATGAAGCTCGCCATGCGCTCGCCGAGCGTGCGCAGCTCGCCGAGCAAGAACAGCGCCACCAGACGGAAGGCCTGCGCGCTGGTC
>NZ_JACCSO010000764.1 GCF_013812955.1 Nannocystis sp.
GGGCGGCCAGCAGCGCGTCCATGTCGGGGAAGCGCAGCGCCGGGTCCTCGGCCAGCCCGCGCAGCAGCGCCCGGCGGACCACCATCGGCACGCGGCTGTCCCGCGAGGGCGCCGCGATCTGCAGCGGCTCGAAGCGCAGCGCCGAGGCGAACGGTCGCTCGTCATAAAGCGCCTCGTACAACGCGATGCAGAAGCTGAACTGATCGGCCCGGGCGTCGACCGGATCGCCGCGCAGCTGCTCCGGGGCCATGTATGCCGGCGTGCCGAGGATGCTGCCGGTGCGCGTCAGCGGCTCCGAGAGGCTGTCCCCGGGGTCACCTTCGGCCGGGGCAGCGAGCGCGCGCGCGAGGCCGAAATCGAGGACGCGGGCCCGCCCGGCCGCATCGACGAGCACGTTCTCGGGCTTAAAATCGCGGTGCAGCACGCCGGCGCCGTGGGCCGCCGCGAGCGCGCGCCCGGCCTGCAGGAACACCGCGATGCGCTCCTCGAGGCTGCGCGGGGCCTGCTTGAGCCAGGCGTCGAGGTTACGGCCCTCGACCAGCTCCATGGCGATGAACACCTGCTCCTCGTCGGCGCCGTGCGTGCCGACGTCATAGATGAGGACGACATTTTCGTGGCGCAGCCGGGCCATCGCCTGGGCCTCGCGCAGCAGGCGGGCGCGGCCGATCGGATCGCCGGCGAAGTGCGGGTGCAGCAGCTTGATCGCCAGCTTGCGCCCGAGCTGCTCGTCGACGGCGGCATACACGACGCCCATGGCCCCCTCGCCGCGCCGCTCGAGCACGCGATAACGGCCGATCTTGACCGGCGCGCTCGGTCCGCCGAACAGCTTGGCGGTGACCCGGGCGTACATGCGCCGGGCCTCGATATCCGACTCGGAGCCGCCCTCACCCGCCTGCCTGCTCACCGATCCCATCGTCACTTCGCACGATAGCAAGTTCAGCCGGGGTGACGAACCCTCAGAGAGATCCGGCGCACATGGCGGCCATAGAAATTTCTGTATCCGAAAATACTAGCGATACATTCGCTGAACTTGCTTCGCCGTCGCTCGCGCAGCGAGCGGACAGTTATGCTGTGGATGATGGACCCTCAGGACGAGGACTGGACGCTGCTGACGGCGTGGCGAGGAGGGGATCGCGCCGCAGGCGGTCGTCTCGTGCAGCGGCACTTCGGCGCGGTGAGCCGCTTCTTTCGCAACAAGGTCTCCAGCGCCGACGACGCGGCGGAGCTGGTCAGCGAGACCTTCCTCGGCTGCACGCGCGCGCGCGACGGCTTTCGCGGCGACACCAGCTTTCGTCGCTACGTATTCGCCATCGCATTGAACGTGCTGCGCAACTACATCCGCGTGAAGCACAAGCGTCAGGGCGAGGTCGTCGACTTCGGGGTGGTGTGCACCCGCGATCTGGCGCCCTCGACGATGAGTTCGATCCTCATGCGCCGGCGTGAGGCCCAGCTGTTGGTGCTGGCCCTGCGGGAGATCCCGCTCGACTATCAGATCGCCCTCGAGCTCAACATCTTCGAGGAGCTGTCCGGGCGCGAGATCGCCGAACTCCTGTCGATCCCCGAGGGCACGGTCCGCGGGCGCCTGCGCCTCGGCAAGGAGCAGCTGCGGGCCCGTCTGGAGCAGCTGGCCCAAACGCCAGCCGAGCTGCAGGCCACGATGACCGATCTGGAGGGCTGGGCGCGGAAGATCCGCAAGGTCCTGGACCGCGACGAGGGCGACGAGCAGGCCGCCGTGGCCAAAGATCTGCGCGAATAGCACAGGCGCGGGCGCGCGCTGATTCTTCAGGTTTCGTGAACTTCATGGATCGACGGGTGGGGGTCCGGGGTTATAGTCGGGCCCCCCCAGAGCAGCCATGACCGGACCCCTCAGGCGTGCCACGCAGATCGTGTACCGGGTGAACGCCCGCACCTCGGCCGAGGTCGACACCCTGACCCTCGACGCCGACGGCATGGCCGCGTGGACCGGCCACGGTCGCGAGGCCAGCGGACGCCTGCCGGTCGGGCTGTTCGCCGAGCTGGTCGCGCGCCTCGAGCAGTACAGCTTCAAGACCGTGACCGGCGTGCACGGCGACGCGATGGCCGACTTCCAGCACGAGCTCGAGGTGCTCGAGGGCCCGAAGAAGAAGTCGCGCTGCACCCTGCGGGTCAACCACGAGTCGGGCTCGCTGCTCGGCGTGGCCCCGACCGGGATCAAGGAGATGGTCGCCCTGCTCGACCTGATCGTCGCGCGGCTCCAGCTCGGGATCCCCAACGACGACCCGCCAGAGCAGCTCGTCGCCACCCTGCTGCGCCAGGTCGACTTCCCCTACGTCAACCCGCACGGCGAGCCCGGGGCCTTCGTCTTGATCGACCGCGCGGGCGAGCCGCAGCCGATCTCGAGCCAGCGCTTCACGATGCCGTTCGCCAGCGGCCTGCTGCCGGTGCGCATCGACGACAAGATGGGCTTCGCCCGCCCGAGCGGCGAGCTCGTGATCCCCGCCGCCTTCCTGCTGACCCTCGGCTTCTGCGACGGCCTCGCGGCGGTCAAGGTCGCCGAGGGCTGGGGCTACATCGACCTCGCCGGCGTGATGGTCATCCCGCCGCAGTTCACCACCGCCGGTCACTTCGCCGACGGCCTCGCGCACGTGCACCGCGCCGGTCGCGGCGGCTTCATCGACCGCGAGGGCAACTTCTTCCCCGACCCGCCGCACGCGACCCAGGTCGGGCGCTTCGCCGGCGGCCACGCCCCGTACCGGGCGCTCAGTCGCATCGGTGTGCCGGCCTGGGGCTTCGTCGACCGCAACGGCGCCGTCGCCCTGCCCCCGACCTATGACGCGATCGGCGAGTTCTCCGAGGGCCTGTGCGCGGTCCAGCAGGACGACTTCTACGGCTTCATCGACACCAACTTCGAGCCGGTGATCGAGCCGCGCTTCCACGAGGCCAATGATTTTCGCGAGGGCCTCGCCGCGGTCGGCCTCGACGGCCTGACCGGCTACTGCGACCCGAGCGGCGCCCTGGTGATCGAGCCGCGCTTCGCCCGCGCCGGCGCCTTCTCCGAGGGCCTCGCGCCGGTGCTGGTCGGCACCCGCACCGGCTTCATCGACAAGACCGGACAGATGGTGATCGAGCCGGCCTTCGACACCGCCCAGCCCTTCAGCGAGGGCCTCGCCGCGGTGCGGATGCAGCACCGCTGGGGCTACATCGACCGCACCGGGCGCCGGGTGATCGAGCCGATCTACGAGAGCGCCCAGCCCTTCACCGCCGGCCTCGCCTGCGTGCGCCGCTTCGCCGAACCGCGTCCGGTGGTCCACACCGGCTCGAAGAAGGTGATCGTCAACCTCGGCAGCAAGCCGCGTCCGCCCGGCTGACGCCCTCGCGCTTGCCCGCGTCCCGCGCTATGGTGCGCCGGCGATGGACGACGCGCTGTACCGCCTGGGCCTCCGCGGCGAGACCGAGCTCGCGTGGGCGGAGCATCGCAGCTCCGGCCTGCGCCTGGCCCGGGTCGCCGCCCAGCACCGCGGCGGCTACGTGCTGCTGAGCAGCGCCGCGCAGGCGAACAACAACCCCGCGGCCGAGCCCACGATCCTCGAGCTGCGCTCCGACCTCTCCGGCCGGCTGCGTCGGGCGGTGGCGGTCGACGCCGCCGCCGGGCCCGCCGTCGGCGACTGGGTGGCGGCCGAGTTCCAGGGCGAGGAGCGCCCCTCGGCGACGGTCCACGTGGTACTCCCCCGCGCCAGCAAGCTCTCGCGTCGGGCCGCGGGTCGCGGCGCCAGCGAGCAGCTGGTCGCCGCCAACGTAGACACGGTATTCCTGGTGTGCGCGCTCGACCAGCCGCACAACCTCCGCCGCATCGAGCGGCTGCTGACGATCGCGCTCGAGAGCGGCGCCGCCGCGGCGATCGTGCTGACCAAGGCCGACCTCTGCGCCGACCCCGAACTCGCCCGCGCCGAGCTCACCCCGCTGTGCGAGCGCGCCGCCGTGCCCCTGCACGTGATCAGCAGCGTCGACGGCCGCGGCCTCGACGAGCTCGACATCTATACCCGCGTGCCGCGGACCTCGGCCCTGATCGGCGCCTCCGGGGTCGGCAAGTCGACGCTGATCAACCACTGGCTCGGCCACGAGCGCCAGGCCGTCAACGCCGTGCGCGACGACGGCAAGGGCAGACACACGACCACCCATCGCGAGCTGCTCGTGCTGCCGCAGGGCGGCCTCGTCATCGATACCCCTGGCATGCGCGAGCTCGGGCTGTGGCGCAGCGAGGAGGGCCTGCAAAACGCCTTCTCCGACGTCGCGCCCCTGGCGACCGAGTGCAGGTTTCGCGACTGCAGCCACGCCCAGGAGCCCGGCTGTGCGATCCAGGCCGCCGTCGCCGCCGGCGCCCTGCCACCCGATCGCGCCGCCAGCTTCATCAAGCTGCAACAGGAGCAGGCCGAGCTCGACCGCGCCCGCGACGGCCAGGCCCGGGTCCGCGCCCGCCACGCCGATCGTCGCAGCACCCGCGCGCTGAACCGGGTCGACCGCAAGGATTGAGCTGTCCCCAAGGACAGCTCACTACCCGCTCGTCGCCGACTGTCCCCAAGGACAGCTCAAGGCGAGCCCCGTCGCCAGCTGTCCCCAAAGACAGCTCAAGGCGAGCCCGTCGCCAGCTGTCCCCAAAGACAGCTGCTCCGCCGCTCACGCACCGTCGCGCAGGCGGATCGTGCGGGTGTGGCGGACGCCGCCGCGCTCGTAGGTGATGTTGTACGTGCGCGTGCTCCCGAGGCCCCCGTAGAGACCGAGCAGTCCGAACTGGTCGTCGAGGCTGGTGCCGTTGATCGCCGTCAGCACGTCGCCGTTACGAAAGCCCAGCTTGCTCACGTCGCTGTCGCCGCGGATCCCCGACAGGCGAAACCCCTTGTTGGCCTCGCTGACTTGCACCTGGCGCAGCAGTTTGTTCGGGTCCGCGACCATCGCGTCGAATTGGCTGCGGCCCACGCTGCAGCTGCCGTCGGCCGCGCACTGGACCGTGCTCGCGGACGCTGTCGTGCCCGCGGCTGCCGGCTTGCTCGCGGGCGCCGGCTTCCCGGACGACGACTGGTTCCCGGACGACGGCTTGCCGCCGGACGCCCGAACCCCGGGCACCGGCGACCCCGACCCCGCCCGTATCTCCACCCGCGGCACCGGCTCCTCCGGCACCGGCTCCTCCGGCACCGGCTCGGCCGGCCCGGCATACAGCGCCGACATCGACGCCCAGGCC
>NZ_JACCSO010000783.1 GCF_013812955.1 Nannocystis sp.
GCGCCGATCCTTCGGATCAGGCGCCGCTTCGACGTCGCGTGGTTGACGTCCGCGGTTCAATCGCCGCAGGGGTCATCGTCGTCGTCGCCCTCCTCGGGGGCACTGAGCATGGCGCGGGGCAGGGAGGCCGGCGCCTCCCCGTCGAAGGATGCGAGCAGGGCGACCGACGCGACGTCGGCGCTGTCGAAGTAGTCGACGCGCAGGTGATGGGCGCCGGGCGTGAGATCGATCGTCGTACCCCGGGCCTCGATGGTGTGCTTGCCCCAATTGTCGAGGGCGAGCTTGTCGTCGATGTAGAGGCGCGAGCCGTCGTCCGAGACCAGCTGAAACGGCACCGAGACGGCCGCGGGCACGTCGAGGCAGGTCTCCCAGCGCACCGAGAAGTGGTCGCTCGGCAGCTCGTCCATCGGCGACTTGTCGCCCCATTCGAAGCTCAGGTCGAGGTCGCGGCGCGCGGTGGAGGCGCCGCTGAAGTCCACGCGCTTATAATACGTGCCCGCCCAGGGGCCGAGGTTCTCGGCCTGCCACGGGCGCAGGACGAGCAAACCGAGCGCGAGGGCTGCCGCGCCGAGGGCGACGCGCCGCCGCCACGGCTCGCCGGCGCGGGCGGGTGCCTGGTGGCGCGCGAGGATCCGGGCGAGGGCGTCGATGTGGCGCTCCAGTAGGTCGTGCGGGACGGTCCAGGGCGCGGGCTCGAAGGGCGAGCGGCCGCGCGCCGCCAGCAGCGCCGGCAGCACCGCGTCGATCGCCTCCGCGAGCGCGGCAGGCAGCGCGGCCCGATCTTCCGGTCGGGGCGCGAACGCATGGGCCTGTCCCTCGGGGCAGGTCATCGGGTCGGACGATGCGGCCGTGGAGGGCTCCGGTGCCTCGGTCGGAGCCTGTCTCTCGGGCCAGGTCGTGCGCGCTTTGGTCGGGGCCTGTCTCTCGGGACATGTGGCGAGGGCGAGCGCCTGCCAGGCGGTCGTCAGGTGGGTGGCGGCGAGCGCGTCCTCGCAGCTCGGATCGAAGACGATCGCCTGCGCGGCGCGCAGCTCTCGCGCGGCCACGGCGAGGCGGGCCTGGGCATCACTCGGGGTCGGGGTCGGGGTCGGGGTCGTCATCGAGGGGCACGCTCCCGCAGGTCCTTGACGACGTTGAGGCGGGCGCCCTCGCGCTCGACCGCGACGATCACGGGCGCGTCGGGGTGCTTCTGGTCGCAGTGGCCGCGCGTGTAGCCGACGTGAAAGTCGGCGCTGGTGCCGAACAGCTTGCGCTGGTGGCGACGGATGTTCGGCGGCAGATAGTGGCGCGCGGTCGGGCTGCTGATGCAGCCGCGGAAGCTGTAGACGGTGTCGAGATAACCGTCGGGGTCGTTTCGCCACAGCCAGCGCTGCAGGCCGGTCAGCGCCTCCTTGAAGGTGTTGCCGTAATAGTCGGTGTCGTAGTTGCCCTGCGCGCCGCCGAGGCCCCCGATCAGGCGGTTGAAATAGATGTACTCGTGGGGATGGAGGCGATGCATGGTGAGCACGAGGTCGAGGCTGCATGCGGCGACCACCGCCGCGACGATGATGCGGCCGGCGCGAAGACGCGCGCGCAGGCGGGTCGCGGCGAGCTCGATCGCCAGCGCGGCGATCACGGTCAGCGGGGGCACGACGAACAGGAAGTGGCGATAACCGTCGTAGAGGACCGAGTCCTTGACGATCGCGTAGATGGGCGGCAACCAGGTCGCGAGGCCGAGGGTCAGCAGGGCCAGCGCGGGCGAGAGGTGGCGATGCTGGTGGCCATGACGGAGCAATCCGAACACCGCGACCGCGCTGCCGAGCAGCCCGGCGAGCAGCACGAGCTCGGGCAGCTGATAGCCGAAGTAGGTCGGTAGATAGTCCCAGCCGATCTCGGTGTTCAGGATGTCCTCGCCGCCGAAGGGCATCTTGCGGCGATGCAGGCTGTAGCTGCTCATGTGCGTCAGGGTGACGAAGGGCCGGCGCAGCGGGTCTTGCAGGGCCCAGGGCCAGGTGAGCAGCATCAGCGCCCAGGCGCCCGCGGCGACCCCGAGACCGCGGGTGCCGAGCCGCGCCAGGTAGGCGAGCGCGGCGTCGAGGCTGCGCCGCATCTTGCCCTGGTGGGCCGCGTAGAGGGCGAGCGCGAGGCCGAGGTAACACAGCAGCAGCACGCCGGCGATGCGCACGCTCATCGCGGCGCCGAAGGCGAAAGTGAGGGCGAGCCACTGGCCGCGGCGCGGGCGGGGCAGGGCGGCGATCACCGCGATCAGGGCGTCCAGCGCCCACACGTACGCGACCGCGAAGGGCAGGTCCTTCGGGTTGTTGAACATGTGCCCGAAGTACACCGGGTTGGTGGCGAGCAGCAGCGCGGCGACGAGGCCGGCGAAGGGCCCGGCGAGCCGGCGCGCGAGCCTCCAGGTGCCGATCACGCCGAGCACGCCGACGAGCCCGCCGAGCATGTGGATCGCGCGGGTGTTGCTCATCGGCGCCGCCAGCCAGCGAAACAGCGCCCCGAAGGCGTCGTATCCGCCGCCGTAATAATAGTTGGTGCGAAACTCGAGCGCGGCGGTGTCCTGCAAGCCGCTCAGGTAATAGCGGCCGATCAGGTTGCCGTAGGTCAGGTGCGGCGGCTCGTCCCAGGTGACGCCGTAGTCGCCGAAGATCCACAGGGCCAGCGCCGCGAGCGCGACGAACAGCAGCAGCGCGAGGCGGTCACACCAGCGGGCCGCTGCATCGGTGGCGGGCCCGGCCGGGAGCAGCCCGGCGAGCCACGCTGAGGTCGACGGTGCGGGGCCTGGCACGCCGGCAACAGTTAGCGCGGCCGCGGCTGCAGCGCGAGCGGCAGCCGCGGTGTGTTCGCGCACCGCCTCGTTCACTGGATCGAGAGCGGCAGCATCGTCGCCGCCAGCACCGGGGTCTGGCGCAGCTGCAGGGCCTGGCTGAGGGTCTCGATCACGCTCTTCACGGCGCCGGGCCCGAGCTCGGCGCGGACCTGGGCGAGGGCGAGGATGACCTCGGCGCGGCCGAGCAGGTCGGCGGGCGAGCTCTCGGCCAGGCCCTCGAGCATGTCCTTCAGGGTCGGCTCGGGCGGGTAGACCTCGAGCGCGACGTCGGCGGCGACCTTGGCGGCGATGCGGGCCTCGGCGATCACGGTCTCGAGGTCACCCATGGCGTCGACGAGGCCGTGCGCCATGGCGGCCTGGCCGGTCCACACGCGGCCCTGGGCGAGCTCGTGGATCTGCTCGTAGGTCTTGCCGCGGCCCTCGGCGACGCGGTTGACGAACACCTTGTACACGTCCTCCATCATGGTCAGCACCATGGCCCGCTCCTCGGCGGTCCACACGGTCATCGGCGACCACATGCCGGCGCGCTTGCCCTTGGTGAGCGAGTAGGTGTCGACGCCGACGTTCTTGAGCATGCCGCCGAGCGCCAGCTTGCCGCCGACGACGCCGATCGAGCCGGTGAGGGTGTCGGGCTGGGCGAAGATCTTGGTGGCGCCGGTCGAGATGTAATAACCACCGGAGGCCGCGAGGTGGCCCATCGACACGTACACCGGCTTCTTCAGCTTGAGCGCGGCGACCGAGCGCCAGATCTCTTCGGAGGCCTGGGCGCTGCCGCCACCGCTGTTGACGCGCAGCACCACCGCGGCGACCTTGTCGTCGGCCGCGAGGCTCTGCAGCGCGGCCGAGAGCGTGCGTCCGGCGATCTCCTGGCGCGCGCCGATCAAGCCGCCGCCCTTGCCGTCGATGATGTTGCCGACCGCGTACACGAGCGCGACGTGCGGCTCGGTCGGGCGCTTGACCGGCACCAGGCCCAAAAAGGTCTGCAGCTTCTCGATGTCGAAGCCGCCGGGGCTGTTGCTCTCCTTGAGCTTCATGCGCGACCAGAGCGCGCCCCCGGTGCTCTCGGCGCGAAAGTCCTCCCAGGCGGCGACCTTGTCGACGAGCCTGGCGGTCACCGCGGCCTCCTCGAAGAACATGCCGGTGTCGATGATCTTGACCGCGTCCGCGGCCGCGATGCCGCGGCCCTGCTCGAGGCCGAGGATCATGCTGTCGTAGATCTGCTGGATGATCGCGTCGAGGGTGGCGAGCATCTCCTTCGAGGGCTCGCGCCGGGTCAGCGGCTCGGCGGCGCCCTTGAACGCGCCGACGTGCACGAAGTCGGCGACCACGCCGAGGCGATCGAGCAGGCCCTTGAGGTGGATCGGGGTCGCCTGCGGTCCGGTCAGCCCGATCTCGCCGAGCGGCTGGAGGCCGATGCGGTCGCAGGCGGTCATGACGTAGTAGGCGATGTTGGTCGCGCCATCGGTGTGGCACGCGAGCTTGCGCTCGCCGCCGGCGCCCTTGAACGTGATCAGGGCGGCGCGCAGGTCCTCGGCGCCGGCCATGTCGAGCTGCGGGTTGTCGAAGCGCAGCACCAGGCCGCGCACGTTCGGGTCGGCGGCGGCCTTGCGCAGGCGCTCGGTCACGCCGCGCAGCTCGACGAGGTCGCCGGCGCCGCCGAACAGGCTCACCGGCGCGAGGTCATCGAAGGACCCCTTGAGGTCGTAGGTCAGGAAGTGAGGGGCGTCCTTATTAAAATCCTTCGAGCGGATCGGCGCGTCGTAGGGGCCGGGCTGCTCGAGGTTCTGGGCCATCATCGCGGTCAGGGGCCCGAGCGCGGCCAGGGGATTCCCGGCGGGCGCGGGCGCGGGCGTGTCCTTGTGCTCCTTGTCGGCCGCGTCCTGCGGCCCGCTCTTCTTGGCGGGCTCGCCAGACTGGCAGGCGCCCAGGAGCAGAGGTAGGCACAGGGACAGGGTCAGCGATCGTTTGGTCATTCGGGGTCTCCGCTTCGAGCAGCTTGGACCCGGGCGAGGCTGCAGCGTTTCGCGCCCGAGCACCAGCCCACGTCGCTCAGGTCACGCTGGGTGCCTGTTCAGGTGCGTCCGGCCCGCGGGCGGATATGCTCCGCGTCCCCATGCAGCCCCCAGCGCCCGAGGCCCTCGCGTCGCTGGCGGAGGTCGTCGCCGACCCCGCCCGCGTGTTCATCGCCCATGCCTGCGTGCGCGGGCTTCAGGAGGGTCGTACGCGCCAGGGTCGGCCGTTTCTCGACCTGACGCTGTGCGACGCGAGCCGGGTGCTGGCGGCGAAGATCTGGGACGACGTGCCCGAGGCGATCGAGGCCGGTCGTGCGATCACACGCGGTCAGATCGTCAAGGTGATGTTTCGCGCCGAGCTCTATCAGGGCGCGCTGCAGCTGAGCGTGCGAAGGATCCGGCCGGCCCAGCCCGGCGAGGCCGAGATCGGGGCCATCCTCGGCGCGGGCCACGAGCCGGTCGCCGACGTGCTGTGCCGGGCCCTGGTCTTCGACATCGAGACCGTGCCCGTCGGTCCGCGCGGCGCGCTGCCCGAGGGCGTGGCCAAGGCCCTCGACCGCTTCTCCGGCGGGGACGACGGCGCGGCCGACCTCGCGTGCAGCCTGTCGCCGCTGCTCGGCAAGGTCGTCTCGCTGGCGTTCGCGGACGGCGACGAGGCGGCCGACGAGGGCGCCGTCACCGTGCTCGCCGTGCCGCCGCCGGGGCGCTCGATGGACCCGAAGGACTATCCGCCGTGGCTCCGTCCGGTCGACGAGCCGGCGCTGCTGCGCGCGTTCTGGGTGCTGGCGTCGCAGGCCGCGGTGGTCGTCAGCTTCAACGGCCGCAACTTCGACGTGCCGTTCCTGGTCAACCGCAGCCTGCTGCACGGGGTGCCGGCGCGGGTCGACCTGCTCGGTAATCCCTACAATTTGCGGCCGCACCTGGATCTCTACCGTTTGCTGCAGCCCGGGCGCGCGCTGGGGCCTGCGGGCCTCGACGTGCTGTGCTGGGCGCTGGGGCTGGAGTCGCCGAAGGGCACGCTCGACGGCAGCCAGGTGGCGCCGACCTACGCGCGCGGCGACATCGAGGCGATCGCGGCGTACAACCGTGGGGACGTGCGGGCGACGGTGGGCGTGTACCAGCGCGTGCGCGACACGATCCTTCGCTACCGCCAGGACTGGTGAGTTTCCCGCTCCGGAAAGGTCACGGCCCGGTTTCTTGTGCTGGCCGGGGAACTTGTGTTGCATGGCAGGCATGCTGACCGCTCGCCGTCTCGCCCTGCTCGCGCTGCTGTGCTCTCCTCTGGCTTGTAACGGCGGCGGCGGCGGCGGCGACGGGACCGAAACCGGCGACGAGTCGGGCGACACCGGCGAGCCGCTCGGCGACCCCGAGCTGTTCCCGGGGCTGCGCGGTGAGGTCGAGATCCTGATCGACGATCGCGGCATCCCGCACATCTACGCCCAGAACGACCGCGACCTGTTCTACGCCGCGGGCTACCAGATGGCGACCGACCGGCTGTTCCAGATGGACCTGATGCGCCGGCGCGCGTTCGGTCGCGGCGCCGAGGTGCTCGGCGAGGTCAAGGTCGACGAGGACAAGATCTCGCGGCTGTTCAACTTCAAGCGCTGGGGCGCCCTCGACGCGGAGCGCTTCCTCAAGGACTCGCCCGCCGACTACGCGCTGTTCAGCGCCTGGGTCGCCGGCGTCAACACGCGCATCGACGAGATCAAGGCCGGCTCGCAGCCGCTGCCCTACGGATTCGGCCTCAACGAGGCCAACTTCGAGCCGGAGCGGTGGGACAACGTCGACCCCTTCATCATCGCCAAGATGATCTCGTTCGGGAACTCGAACACGCTCGAGTTCGAGTTCCTCGCCACCTTCGTGAAGAAGAACGCCCCGGCCGCGTACGCGTCGATCCAGATCCTGCGCCCGGGCGTGCCGACCTTCACGATGCCCGCGGAGGATCGCCCGGCGACCGGCGTCGCGCCGCTGCAGCAGCCG
>NZ_JACCSO010000033.1 GCF_013812955.1 Nannocystis sp.
GAGATTCACCGGGACGTGATACAGTCGATGCGTGGTCCGTCGGGTCCTGGGAGGCGGGCGGCTAGCACTCGTCGGCCGGAAGCCCGGTGTCGACCTTTTCGGTGACGGTCATGTGCCTCTACCTCGCGGTGCTCGACCCGGGGGATGTGCACCGCGTGCTCGCTCGCGACGCCGGCTCCGAGCCCCGCTGCGAAGACGGTGCGCGCTGAGATTGGGTGGCTGGTCGACTGGCCCGGGCATAGCGCGTGTGTTAATACCTGCGCGATGATTCGCGCCTCTCATCTACCTTATGTTGGATCTCTTACCCTCGGCGCCGTCTTGTTGCTCGCCTGCGGTGATGGTGGCTCCGGTAGCAACACCGACGCTGGCACGACCGACGCCGGCACGAGCGGCACGACCGCGAGCGGCACGGATGGCTCCGGCTCCGACACTGGCTCCGGCACCGATGCGCCGACCACCGGGGGGACACCGGAGCTCGATCCTCGCCTCACCGACTGCCTGCGCATCAACGCGTGCGAGGCCGACGGCGGCTCGCCGATGGGGCTGCAGCGCTGCATCGGCCACGCGCTCGATGTCCCGTGGCTGTGGGCGTCCGTCGGCTCGCAGCGCCTCGACATCGAGGCGATGACTTGCAAGCTGGCCGCGGCCGACTGCGCGGGTGTGCGCGCTTGCACGCCGCCGCTCGCGGGCTTCGCCGAGACCTGCAAGGAGAAGGCGGGCACCGACCTGTGCGTGGACAGCACGTGGGTGATCTGCGACCCCCTCGGGGCGCCGCTGACGGCGATGGACTGCGCCGCGGCCGGTCTCGCCTGCGACGTCGACATCTGGGCCGGCTGCGGGCTCGAGCCGTGCGAGTACGGGGTGACCGAGGCGAGCTGCGAGGGCGACGTGCTCGTCGAGTGCGCGCCCTCCGGGTTCATGGCGCGGGTGGATTGCCCGACGCAGTACAACTACGTCAAGGTCTCGGGCCCCGAGGGTGAAGAGACGTTCTCGATCGCCGGTGAGACCTGCGGCTTCGATGAGATGCGCGGCGCGCTCGGCTGCATCGGCACCGGCGAGGTCTGCGACTTCTTCTCGCAGGCCTGCGACGGCGACGAGCTCGAGACCTGCGCGGGCGGCAAGCTCTCGCGTCGCGACTGCGGCGCGCTCGAGCCGGGCGGCCAGAGCTGTGGTTTCGTTCAGAGCGGCCCCTTCGCCGGCGTGGCAGCCTGCGGCCTCGTCGACGCCGCGTGCGACCTCGGCGCGAACGAGGCCTGCGACGCCAGCACCATCAGCTTCTGCGACTGGGACACGCCGGGCACCGTCGACTGCCTGGCGGCCGGCTATACCGGCTGCGCCACGGCCGAGCAGGGCCCGCGCACCATCGCCTATTGCACCCCGTGAGCGCCGGATGCGCTGCTCGCGGTATGACCAGTTTTGGTGCATCGACGGCCTCAGCGATATTTTTGTCGACGATGCGTCGATTTTTCGGCTGAGGGTCGGCTCAGGTCGCGGGCGTCACGTGCGGGTGGTGCCGGAGACGATCGCCGACACACCGAAGATCCGGGCGGTGGTCGACTGGCTCGACGAGGTCGGCGCGACCAGCCGCTTCATGACGGAGCCGGGCCGATGAGCGAAGTTCAGCGAGCGGCCTTGGACTTGCTGTCCGGCTGCGGGCCGCGCACCGAGATCTCGAAGCGCTGCTCGACTTGACGGAGCACCACGCGGGTCGGGCTGCGCTCGGCGGTGAGGCCGAGCAGCGCGGCGGCCCATTCGCGGCGGCCGCCGGTCTGGAGCACCGGCAACAGGCTCGCGGGGTTGATCGCGAGGGTGGCGCTCACCAGGTCCTTCATCGCCTCCTTGCCCGAGGTGGCAGCGTTGGCCTCGACCACCCAGGTCTTGAGCTCGGCGTCGGCTTGCGGGCCGATGACGACCAGGAGCGCGCCGGCGTGGGCGCTGCCGGAGAAGGCGATGCGCAGGCGGCCGTCCTCGGCGAGGGTGCGCACCTCGGCGGGCAACTGATTGACGATGCCGCCGACGTTGAGC
Source organism: Nannocystis sp. (assembly GCF_013812955.1). Classification (GTDB taxonomy): domain Bacteria; phylum Myxococcota_A; class Polyangia; order Nannocystales; family Nannocystaceae; genus Nannocystis. The sequence continues at coordinate 2,026 of NZ_JACCSO010000033.1, forward strand.
AGCCACACGTCGGGGCCGTCGTTGGTCTTCTTGATCGAGACGTTGGGGATGTTGCCGACGAACATGCGCGCGAGCTGCAGGTTGTCGATGACGTCGCGGCTGAGGGTGACCAGGTTGTGGTGGGCCGCGGCCGGGTCGTCGGCGCCGAGGGCGAAACGAACGTGGCGGGCCGGACCGACGCCGATCAGCACGCGGCCGTTCCAGCGCTTGAGCAGGCGCGTCACCTGATTGGCGATCGGGTCGAGCATCATCTTGCCCGCAAAGCCCGCCCGATCGACCGCGGCCTGCAGCTGGTGGCTCAGCTCGCGCACGGCCTCCTTGTAGCCGGTCCAGCGACCGCTCGCGCCGAGCGCGAGGTCCTTGCCGAGCGCGCCGCTCAGGGCCCCGGGCGCGAGCTCCTTCATGCTCGGCAGCGGCTGTCCCGCCCGCGCCGTGACGGTGACGTCGAGCTCGTGCAAGCCCTCGCCGACCAGCTCGAGGCGGCTGTACGGGAACTCGCCGAACAGGTGGTCGCCGCGCGCCTCGCCGGTGGTGAACCACAGCGGCCGCGCGCCGTACTGCCGCGGCAATTCACGCCCCGTCGCCAGCCCCTGCGGTGTGGCGGCCAGCGTCAAGGTGCCGGCCTTCGCATCGACATAGGCCAGGCGCGTGGGCGCCGGTTTGGGCGTCTGACTTCGGTCGGAATTGTTTCGCAATTGCAGCGCCGGTGCGGGCAGCTCGACCGCTCCGAAGTCGCCGCGCTTCGCATAGTTTGCGAGCAGGCTCTGGGCTTTGGCGACGCCGGCCTTCGTCAGCGGCAAGTACAGGATGTCCTCGCCCGCGACGTGCACGCCGGCCCACAGTCGGTCGCCCGCGAGCAGGGCGCTGGTCGCCAGGGCCCAGTCGGCGGGGCCCTGGGTGCCGAGCACGAACTCGCCGACCTTGGCCAGCGAGGGGGCCGTCACATAGGCGCCGGCGGCTTGCAGCAGCCCGGCGGGGTCGGCGACGTAGCCGGCGGCTTCGGGTTGTTTGGTGAGCGGATGGGGGGCGGGCAGGCGAGGCTCGGCGGTGGCGGCGGCAGCATCATCGCGACCGACGCGGACCGGACGCTGCTGGGACTGCTTTTTGCAGCCGGTGCCGGCGAGGGCGAGGGCGAGGGCGAGGGCGGCGAAGCGGAGCATGGGGCGGACGAAGGTACCAGCCCGCGGCTTACTTCGCATGCGCGGACTCACAGGTGCACGGGAGCGGGTGCTGGGTGGGTCCGCGGGGCGGAGGCATGGATCTCCGACGTTGGCGTGCGGCGGCTGCTTGCCCTATCCTGCGCCGGCTATGACGCCAATCCGCCTGGGGATCAACGGAATGGGCCGCATCGGCCGGCTCGCACTTCGGCACGCGCTCGCGCGGGCGACGGACGCCTCGGTGGCCCGCAAGGGTCCGCCGGTCGAGGTCGTGGCCGCCAACGACCTCGCCGAGGCCGACGAGCTGGCCTACTTGCTGACGCACGATTCGGTGCACCGCTACCAGCTGCCCAAGGTGCAGGCGGAGGCGGACGCGTTGCTGGTCAACGGCAGCAAGATCGCGCTGTTCAAGGAGAAGGACCCGAGCAAGATCCCCTGGGCCGCGCACGGCGTCGATATCGTGATCGAGGCGACCGGCCGCTTCACGACCGGCGAGAGCATGGCCGCGCACCGCACCGCCAGCGACGGCCCGAGCCACGTGGTCCTCGCCGCGCCCGGCAAGGGCGTCGACAAGACCATCGTCATCGGCGTCAACGAGGACTCCCTCGACCCCGCCAAGGACCGCCTGATCTCCAACGCGAGCTGCACCACCAACGCGCTCACGCCGGTGCTGATGACCCTCGACCGCGTCTTCGGGGTGCGCTGGGGCCTCGTCGGCACCACCCACGCCTACACCAACGGCCAGGGCATCATCGACACCCTCTCCGGCAAGGACCTGCGCCGCGGTCGCGCGGCCGCGATCAACATCGTGCCGACCTCGACCGGCGCCGCCAAGGCGATCGCCCAGGTGCTGCCGAACCTCAACGGCAAGGTCGACGGCACCGC
>NZ_JACCSO010000054.1 GCF_013812955.1 Nannocystis sp.
GCACGGACCCCGCCGCGAAGCTGACGGCGACCGCCCGATAATCGCCGCCCAGCCACTGGCGCAGGAAGTCGCCCATCACCGGCGCGGCGCCCGGGACCTCGGCGGCGACCTCCAGGTTGTCGGCCCACACCAGCAGCTTGCCCCGCGGGCCCAGCTGGCCGAGCGCCCACTCGGCGTTGCGGGCGCGGGCGAACTCGCCGGCCTCGAACTCCCAGCTCTCGGTCATGCGCCGGGCCTGGGCCACCAGCTCGGCCTGCTGGCGAGCCGCTGCCCACGCTTTCGCGGCGCTGGCGGCGACCATGACGTCGCGGCCCTGGTCGAGGTGGGTGAGCACCGCCTCGGCGCCGAGCTGTTGCTCGCCGCTGAGCAGTGACCTGGCCTTCGGGACATACTGCGGGTCGACGCGCTCGAGGTACTCGAGCACCAGCAGGGCGGCCGCGTCGGGGTCGCGGGGGTCGAGGCCGAACACCCGCAGGGGCGGCGTCTGGCCGGCCTGGTTGCGCTCGCGGGCCCAGGTCAGCAGCTCGCGCAGCTCGGCGGTGGCGAGGTCGCGGTCCTGGAGGGCGAGCAGGGCCGCGTCGAGGTCGACCGCCGCGCCCTGGACATACGCGTCGAGGTGGGTGACCGCGGTCGCGTCGGCGGTGAGCGCGAGGCCGGTGAAGCCTGACCGTTCGGACAGGTACTTAAAAAGCCGGTGGACCAGCAGCGGCTGCTCGTGCGAGCCGGGTCCAGGCTGGCCGAGGGCGAGCAGGCGCGCCGCGCCGGAGATCTTCGCAAGCGCGCCGATGGCGTCGAGCGCAGGCGGGACCGCCTGGGCGGGCAGCGGCTCCCCGATCGCCGGGGGCAGGCCCGGGGCGCAGGCGGCGAGCGCGAGCGGCAGCAGCAGACGGCGCATGGGCCCGGGATATACCATTCCGCGCGGCCCGATCGGCCCGCCGGCGCTGGCGGGTGCCGGTCGCCGTAAAGGACGCCTCGGCCCCGCTGGCGGCCCAAATTGCGGCGCGCCGCGAATTCGGCGCGCTGCCGGGGCCTCGGGGCCCGCCGGCGTATTCCCGGCAAAATTCGTACTCTGGCGTGCGCTGGCGACCCCGGACGGGGCATCCGACCGCCCCGGCCTCTGATATTAATCGCAGCGCGTCCCCATGCGCTCCGCCGGCACGATCCGCGACAAGTTCCACGCCCGGCGCTTCGCCGACTACCTGCTGACGCTGGGCATCAACACGCGCCTCGACGGCGGCGCCGAGGGCTACACCGTCTGGGTGCTCGAGGACGAACGCCTCGCCGAGGTCCGCGCCGAGCTGCCCCGCTTCCTCGCCGAGCCCGACGAGCCCCGCTACAACGTCTCGCGCGCCGCCGAGGCCCTGCGCACCGCAGCCCGCCAGGCCGAGGCCAGCCGCAACCCGCCGCCGCCGCCCGCTCCCGTGGCCCCCGCGACCACCCGCGTCGGCCTGATGGCGACCCCGCTGGCCCTGGCGCTGGTCGCCTTTTGCGGGGTCGTGGCGATCTACACCCAGTTCGCGCCGCTTGAGACGGCCCCCCTCACGCGCATGTCGATCGCCACGGTCCGCCGCCTCGACGCCGGCCGCATCGGCTGGAACGGCCTCGAAGAGCTCGCCAGCGGCGAGATCTGGCGGCTATGGACCCCCTGCTTCGTCCACTTCGGCATCGTCCACCTCGCCTTCAACATGATGTGGATGCTGGACGTCGGCCGCCAGATCGAGGCCGCACACGGCACCATGACCCTGGCCTTGATGGTGCTGGTGTTCGGCGCGGCGTCGAATTATGGGCAGTATATCGTCGATGGGCCGTATTTCGGCGGGATGTCGGGCGTCATCTTCGCGCTGTTCGGCTACGTGCTGGTGATGGCTCGCTTCGCGCCTGCGAGCGGGCTCGTGATGTCGAACGCGAATGCGGTGCTCGTCGCGGGGTGGTTCGTGATCTGTATGACGGGGCTCGTCGGGCCGATTGCGAATGTGGCACATGCGGTCGGGCTCGTGCTCGGGATCGGGACGGCGGGGATCGGGGTTTGGTTGCATCATCGGCGGCGGCGGTAGTTCGTTTTATGTAGATTGTTTGCGGGGTGGAGGTGCTGCACGATTGGGCGTGCGGAGGACGTCGCACGGGCGGCGCGGGGCCGGCCGGGTGTCCGGGCATCCTGGCGTAGCGAGGTGGCCGGCGGGCGGTGCGATGCTCAGACAGGTCGCCCTCGGGCGCTGGTAGGCGTTGTGAGGGGGACGTCGCTCGGGCTAGACTCGATCGCACCGCCCGCCGGCCCCCTCGCACCAGGATTGCGCCGAGGGACAATACCGTCAGCTGCGCTGAAAGCCGGCCCCGCACCGCCCTGCGGGCGCAGTGTTTATGCGCGGGTGTGTCTTTCGCGGCATGTTCGTCTCTACAAGTGGGCTGGTGCGTGCCGCCGATCACTGCGCAAGGGGCGTTTGAGGCTGCGGACTTGCGGGCCGATGATGCTAGGCTCCGCGCGCCCATGGTCAAGCCCGCCGCTGCCAATCTCGCGTCCGTCTGCGACAAGCTCGCCCGCAGTCATCCGGGGGGCGACGCCCTGCTGCAGCGGGCGCATGCCGCGGTGGTCGCCGTCGACGCGGAGGCCGCGGCGGGTGGCATCGAGGCCTGCGACTTGTTGGCGGACCTGCGCATGGACCCGGCGGCGCACGCGGCCGCGATGGTCGCTCAGCTGGTCATCGAAGGGCGGCTCGCGGCGGAGGCGGTGCGCGAGCAGCTCGGGGAGGACGCGGCGGGGCTGGTCGATGGCGTGTTGCGGGTCGCGGCGTTCCGCTGGGACCGCATCGACGGCGAGGTGGCGGAGAGCCTGCGCAAGATGTTCATGGCGATGGCGGCCGACATGCGGGTCGTCATCGTCGCGCTGGCGCTGCGCCTGCGGGACATGCGAGCGCTGCGGCGGCGGCCGGACGAGGAGCGCCGGCACATCGCCCGTGAGACCCTGGAGATCTACGCGCCGCTGGCCAACCGCCTCGGCATCTTCCAGCTCAAGTGGGAGCTCGAGGACCTGGCGCTGCGCGAGCTCGAGCCGGAGATCTACCGCGAGATCGGGGCGGCGCTGGCGTCTCGCCGCGAGGAGCGCACAGGTCTGATCACCGAGGCGATCCGGGTGCTCGAGGAGAAGCTCGCGGAGGTCGGGATCGAGGGCAAGATCAGCGGGCGCCCGAAGCACATCTACAGCATCTATAAGAAGATGCTGCGCAAGCGGGTCGGCTTCGACGAGATCTACGATGTCAGCGCGGTGCGGGTGCTGGTCGATACGATCCCCAATTGTTATGCGGTGTTGGGGATCGTGCACAGCCAGTGGACGCCGATCTCGGGCGAGTTCGACGACTACATCGCCAGGCCCAAGCCGAACGGGTATCAGTCGCTGCACACGGCGATCGTCGGGCCGGGCGGGCGCTCGCTCGAGGTCCAGATCCGGACCCAGGAGATGCATCAGTTCGGCGAGTACGGGGTCGCGGCGCACTGGGCCTACAAGGAGAGCCGCAAGGCCGGGCGCCTCGCCGACGAGAAGTTCAACTGGCTGCGGCAGATCATGGACTGGCAGAAGGAGGTCACCGACCCGCGGGACTTCGTCGAGTCGCTGAAGACCGACATCTTCAAGGACCAGGTCTATGTGTTCACGCCCGGCGGCGACGTGATCGACCTGCCGCTCGGGGCGACGCCGGTCGACTTCGCGTACCGCGTGCACACCAACGTCGGCCATCGCTGTCGCGGCGCGCTGGTGAACGGCCAGATCGTGCCGCTCGACCACAAGCTGGCGACCGGCGACCGCGTGGAGATCTTGACGCACAAGACCCAGCAGCCGAGCCGCGACTGGATGAACCCGCAGCTCGGCTACGTGGTGTCGTCCGGGGCGCGCACGAAGATCCGGCAGTGGTTTCGCCTGCAGGGGCGCGAGGCGGCGATCGTGCAGGGCCGTGAGTCGCTCGAGCGCGAGCTGCGGCGCCTCGGCATCGACCGCCCGCGCTTCGAGGACTACGCGGCGCTCTACCCCAAGCTCGGCGGCGTCGACGAGC
>NZ_JACCSO010000465.1 GCF_013812955.1 Nannocystis sp.
CCTCGCCGAGCGCGTGGGTGGCGACGTGCACCAGCCCCGCGGCGACCGGGACCACCTGCAGCGCGCGCACGCCGGCCAGCATGCGCAGCAGCTCGACGCTGACCAGCCGGCTCGCGCACAGCACCGCGTCGACGCCGAGCACGCCGCGCTCGAAGCCCAGGTCGGTGACGAAGAAGTCGGGGTCGTCGACGCGGGCGACGACCTGGCGGGCGCCCATGCTGCGCCCGAGCGCCGCGCACACCAGGTTGACGGCGTCGATGGGGGTCACCGCGATCAGGAGGTCGGCGCGGCCGACCTCGGCGCGGGCCAGCACCCGGCGGTGGGTCGCGTCGCCGACCAGCGAGAGCGCGTCGATGTTCTCCTCGGCGGCCAGGAGCGCCTGCGCGTCCGAGTCGATCAGGATCAGCTCGGCCTCGTGCTGCAGCGAGTGCGCGAGGTGACGCCCGACCTCGCCGGTGCCGACGATCACGACCCTCACGCGGGCTGCTCCGGGGCGGGGGCGGGGGCGGCGGGCGGCCGCGGGCGGATCGCGCCGGCGTTGGCGAGCACGCGCCGCAGCACCCGCGACGAGAAGAGGTCCGAGATCAGCATCGGGACCAGCACCGCGCTCATCACCAGCGGGCCGAGCTCCGGGTGCTGCAGCGTGTAGCTGAGCGCGATCGCGGCGGGCAGCGTGCCCTGGCCGAGCAGGCCGCCGCCGAGCCGGCGAAACTCGACCCCGGGCACGAAGGTGACGACCGCCCAGTGGGTGGCGACCATCCGGGTGACGAGGCGCAGCAGCAGGAACGCCGCCGGGATCGCCCACATCCACGCGTGGACCGGCTGCCAGGCGATGCCGGCGAACACCAGGATCAGGATCGTGACCGGTCGGTGCAGCTGGTCGAGGTTGGCCGCCAGGCGCCGCGCGTGGCTCGAGGTCGCCGCGACCGTCAGGCCGGTGACGAGGTTGACGAACAGCGGCGACACGCCGAGCGCCGAGCCGATGCCGGCGGCGAAGATCACCAGGCCGAGCGCGGCGAGGTAGAGGCGCAGGTCGTCCTCGGCGCCGCTGATGAAGATCGTGAACAGCACGCCCGAGACCGCCCCGGCGGCGCCGATCAGCAGCGCCCACTCGACCAGCGTGATGCCGTGCGCGTCGGCGACCGTGACCGCCCGATCGCCGGCCAGCGCCAGGCCCGAGAGCAAGATCGCCAGCACCTGGCTGGCGACCGCGAGGTCGCCGAGCAGCTCGACGGTGCTGCCCTCCGCCCGCCAGCGATCCGCGGCCCAGCGCACCGCCGTCGCCGAGCCGACGGCCGCCGCCGCCCCCAGGGTCAGCGCCAGCCACAGCGCCGCGTCCGAGGCCCAGAAGTGGTAGAGGCGCGCGCCGTCGGTCCATATCGGAATGGCGATGCGCGGCTCCGGGTCGTTAAAGTGACTCGGATCGAGCCACTGGATCAGCGCCAGGCAGCCGAGCCCGACCACGAGGGTCACGACGATCGTCGCCATCGAGCCGGCCAGGAACTGCTCGAAGCGGCGCAGCGAATCGCGGGCCTGCAGCCCGACCATGAACCCGAGCAGGCCGAGCAGCAGCGTGACGAGCAGCTCGAGCGAGACCCAGGTCTCGTCGTCGACCAGCCCGAACGGCGAGAGCGGCCCGATCAGGACCCCGACGACCACGTACTCGAACCCCGAGACCATCGCCAGGCGGTCGGCGTAGCGGTGCAGCAGACGGCTGATGGCGAAGGCGAACACCAGCAACGCGACGAGCGTGAGGGTCGTGTTCACGGGACCCCCAAAATATCATCCCGCGCGCCGGATGGGCCAGGAAACGCCGGTCGCGCCGGTCGTGCAGCGAAGCCCGGATCGGCTTGTGTTTTTCCCGCCAGCGTGGTGAGCGTGCGCGGCGATCTTGACGAGCGACGAGGCCGATCAAAACTTGAGGGTCACGACCGTGCCGAACTGCGCCTTCTGGACCGCCTTGAACTGCGCTGCCGCGAGCTCCCGCGCGGAGCAGGCGGCGAGCGCCGGGTTGCCGCCGTCCGCCTGGGCGCGGCTCTCGAGCACCGCGCCGGTGGGTCCGGCGATCGACAGACGGATCTTCACGCGCTCGCCGCCCTTCGCCAGCGCGGCGCAGCGGCTCGCCGCGCTCGCCTTGGCCGCGCGCGTGCCAGCGCTGATGTCGGCGGGCTCGAGCTTGGCGGGCAGATCGGTGTCGGTCGACGTCGCCGGCTGCGGCGGGGTCGCGACGGCTGCGGGCTTCGTCGCGGC
>NZ_JACCSO010000059.1 GCF_013812955.1 Nannocystis sp.
CTGCTCCGGCCTACTCGTATGAGGGGATCCTTAAGGGATTTACGTGGTCGCCCGGGCCGGAGGACATCACGCATCTGGCGAAGTTGCTCTGGATTGTGGATTATGTCGAGCAATGTAGACCGATCACGCGATCCTCATCGTCGACGATGACGAGGACATCAGTCGTCCGCGCCGCTCGCCAGCCCCTCGACCGTCGACTCGTCGCCGGCGCGCGCGGACAGCACGGGAAGCGCGACTCGAGCAGGATGCTGACCGCCGTCCGCAGCGACTGCGGCCACGTCTCGGGCGCACCGACCGGTGTGCTCGCCCAGTCGCGCGCGCGCATCAGCGCGCCCATCTCACCGCCGCCGCCGAGCACCCCCGACGAGGCGCCGAGCTTCCCCGAGGCGGGCGTGCTCGATGTCGAAGCGCTCGAGTCCCGAGGAGTGTCCGGTCCGCTCATCCACTCTCTCACTATCACGCGAAGCGCCCGGCGCCACCGCCACCGCCACCGTCATCGAACGCGGAAGGCGGGGACGCGTGTGGCATTCATTGTTCGAAACGGTAATAACGCGGATGTTGCAACCCCTTGTCAGCGCTCGCCTTTCGCCTCAAGTCCGCGTTGTTCTTTGTAAATTCGCTCATGAGATGAACACCCGCGAGTCCCCAGGACTCGCGGGATTCTGCCGCCCTCTTGGAGAGCTGGTGGAGGCGCTTGGAGCCGCGCAGCGGCGACAAGCGCCGTGTGCTCGCTAACGATTGTTGGGGCAGATGGAAGGCCCGTCACGCCAGCGGGCGGAGTCGACGTGGTGCCCCGGCCGACTCGTCTCTCTGACCACCCCACGCTCACGGCAACGTGGCGATCGTCACAGCGTCGGTGTCCGGCCACTGACACAGCTTCGCCGCCCACTGGTCGCCGCCAGGAAACGCAATGTCCACGAAAGTCAGCCGCCTAAATGGCCGCAACCATGCCGGCGCCGTATCCGGCGTCCTGAGGTGCTCGAGCGCGTGCACGAGGTCCTGCTCGAGCATGGTGCTCGACAGGTTCGGCGGAAGGCGCATGAGGTCGGCCCACGTCCCCGAATTGATGTACCAGCCGCCTTCCCGCTCGTGGACCCGTGCGAGGTGGGTGTGGCCCGCCACGAGCAGTACGATCTTCTCTTCGTGCAAGTGCACCGACTTGTCCGCGAGATCATCAGGTCCGAATGGGTCGAACGGATCCGCCGTCGCGTTGATCCGCGCCACCTCGCGTAGCAGCGCAGCCGCGACCTTGCGCCCCGCGCCGAACACCGCTTCCCCAGCAACAGGCACCTCAGCGAGCCCCTGCGGATCATCGAGCCAGTCGAGCAACTCATCATCCGAAACCCCACCCGCGAGCGCACCGCGCACAACGTCCGCGAGCGCCAGCTCATCCCCGCTCAACACCTCAGAACGCGCCACTCCCTCAGGGCCAAACACGTCCGCCTTCCGGCCGAACAGCGCGCTCAGCTTGCGGACGATCGACTCGCGCATGCCCGCGCGGAACGCCGGAGAGCCGTCCTTCAACAGCGATTTCGCCTCCTTTGGCCACAGTGCCAGGGTCAACGGCAACGCGACGCGCTCTTCGGGCTTGAGCATGTCGACGTAGCGATAGCCGGCCGCCTTGAGCGGGTTGAAGATCTTCTCCACCATGTGCGACCCATGCGGGTAGACCTTCGCTAGGTCGCCGGCGCCGTCGGCCACCGCCTGGGCGTTGGCGTAGTCGACCCAGTTGAACGGATCGGGTCCGTTTCCGTGAATCAGCCGTACGACCGCGCCGCCGGGTAACTCGTAGTCCCGCGGCCGTTCGTCGAGGCGCCATGTGATCCCTCCCCCGAGATGCTGCTCTATCGTCGCGCGGACGGCCGGGAACAGCAGTTCGATGTCATGATTACCGACACTCCACACCAGCGACTTCCCGGGCGTCCCGTGGAACGCCGCCAGAGTAGCGAACACCTCCGCATTCTTCTCGATAATCCATTGCGTCTTGGCAACGGCGATGTCGGCATCGAATGCCAGCGCCGGGTCGATCTGCAGATAATCGAGACCGTCGCCGAGGATCACCAGTTCAACGCGCCCGGGCAGGGCCGCGCACCACTCGACGAATCGCGCCAACGCCGCGCCGGCCGAGAATATGCACATTTTATCGCCGAGGCCGAGGTGTAGGTCGCTAATGACGAGGACACGTTGTGGCAGGCTCATGCGTGCTCCTTCTGTGTTTGTTCGCTGCCCAGCATTGCCGTCAGCAGATCGACCCACGGGCCCACGAGCCCCGGCAGGTCCGACGCGACGCCCATCTCGACCCAGCGTACTGGTAACCCTGGCGGCACCGCCCCCACGGGGCCTGGCGTGACTAGCAACCCTCTGCACGCGTCGCCCACCATCCGGCACGCCAGTGTCAGGTGCGACAGGTGCGGCTTGGCCACTCTCGCCCGAGTGTAGCGGGCCTCGATTAGCCAAGTCGATACCTCGCCCGACACGCCGGACAGCTCGAGCCTCGCCGTCAACCCACGTCCCTCAATCCCGGTGGGATCCGCCGGCCCGAGATGAAGGGTCGCCTGGCCCTCGCGTCCGGCAAACTTAAGCCCGACCACGCCCGGGTTGAGCGTACAGCGCCATCGCTGCTCGAGCGCGCAAACTAGAGCGAGCGCAACCCGGTGACTGTCAACAACTCTGAGACACGGTCGGGTGGAATTTAGTGGCGCTTGATGTCGGGGTCGTTCTCCTGGATGGGGTCCGCGGCCGGGAGGGCGTGCGGTAGTCCGTCGTGCTCGTGGTGA
>NZ_JACCSO010000065.1 GCF_013812955.1 Nannocystis sp.
CAGCACGACTTCGGCGACGAGTTCGGCAAGCTCGCCGGTGAGCTGCAGGTCGTCGACGACGACGAGCAACCGATCGCCAGCCCGCGCGGCGCCGCCGAGCCGAGCCGCGCCGCCGTGCGCTCCAGCCGTCCCGCCTCCGTGCCCGAGCCGGCCGCCACCGCAGAGGGCGACGGCGACGGCACCGGCTTCAAGGCCCAGCGCGAGGCGCTGCAGTTCAAGGCCCAGCTCAACGCCAAGAACCGCGAGATCCTGGCCCTCAAGGACGACCTCGAGGTCCGCGAGCGCGCCGTGCTCGACGCCAAGAAGCACCAGCGCGAGCTCCAGAGCCAGATCGGCGAGCTCGAGTCGCAGGTGCTCGCCTCGCAGGAGCTGATCCTGTCCTCGCGCGAGGCCGCCGAGGCCGCCCAGCGCGACAAGCAGACCATCCTCAAGCGTGAAGAGGGCTTGAAGTCCCGCCTCGAGGTCACCCAGAAGAAGCTCAAGGACACCGAGCAGCAGCTCGCCACCACCCAGCAGCAGCTCGCCGCCGCCCAGCAGCAGGCCGCCGCCGCCCAGCAGCAGGCCAGCGCCATGCAGGCCGACCTGCGCCAGCGCATCGAGGTCCAGAGCGGCCTGATCGCGGATCTCGAGGGCGAGCGCGACGGCCTCGTGGTCCGCGTGCAGTCGCTCGACGAGCAGCTCGCCGGCATGAGCGAGTCCCTGGAGGCCGTGCGCGACGAGGCCGCCCGCCTGAACAGCGAGCTCGACCAGACCCGCCAGGACAACCGCCAGTCCCTCGCCGCCGCGCGTCAGGCCCAGACCGAGGCGCTCGGCGAGCAGGCCGCCCAGTACCAGACCGAGCTCGACACCCAGGAGCAGCGCCACGCCGCGGCCGTGCAGCAGCTCGAGGAGCAGCTCGCCACCCAGACCGACCAGGCCCAGCAGGACGCGGCGCGCCAGCAGCAGCTGCTCGCCGACACCGAGGAGAACGCCCGCCTGCAGATCACGCAGCTGTCGCAGACCCTCGCGCAGACCGAGGAGAACGCCCGCGCCGAGCTCCAGCGCCTCACCGAGAGCCTCGCCGCCGCCGAGGCCGCCGCCCACGCCGAGATCCAGCGCCTCACGCACGACATCGACGCCGGCGCCGAGCAGGCCCAGGCCAGCGCCGACGACGCCGCCCGCAAGCGCCGCGAGCTCGAGCTAAACATCGATGAGCTGAGCGGCGCACTCGACCGCGCCGAGGCGCTGCTGCTGCGGCGCAAGCAGTCCGCACAGCACGCCCAGCAAGCCCTCGCCGTGGCCCTGCGCGTCCTCGACGACGGCAGCGACGCATCGTGAATTCCGACATCGTCCACGGCGACACCGCGAACCTCAAGAGCAGCCAGGCGCGCATCCTCCAGCGCCTCGGCGCGCGCACCGTGCCGCCCGATCGCGTGATCTCGGCGGTGCTCGCCCGCGACCTGCTCGACCTCTCGCAGGTGCTCAATCGCCAGCTCGGCCTGTTCATCGACCGCCGCGGCCGGGTCCAGCGCGTCATCCTCGGCGACGCCCACAGCCTCGCGCTCCCCGAATTCACCCGCGTGCGCGGTCAGGGCGGCCGCCTGCGCGGCATCCGGCTGGTGCTCACCCACCTCGTGCCCGACCCGCCGACCCGCGAGGAGCTCGCCGACCTCGCCAAGCTGCGCCTCGACCTGATCGCCGCGATCCACCGCGGTCCCGCCGGCATCCAGATCGACCTCGCCAGCCTCGCCCCGCCGCCGCCCGGCTCGCGCGACGTGTTCGTCGCCCGCAGCTTCCCGCGCGTGCCGCTCGGCGTGCTCAGCCGCGACGAGGAGGACGACGACAACCCGCTGCCCGCGTCGGACATGCCGACCGACTTCACGGACTTCATCCGCGGCCTCGAGGCCAGCCTGGTCCGGGTCAGCGAGGGCGCGCGCGCCGAGTCTACCGGCACCCGGGCGATGGCGCTGATGGTCCATCAGGGCGGCTCCGACCTGGCCGCGCGCGAGCAGGAGCTGCGCGAGCTGTGCCGCACCGCCGGCATCCACATCACCGACCTCGCGACCCAGCGCCGCCCGACCCCGGACCCGCGCACCTTCTTCGGCCAGGGCAAGCTGCGCGACATCCTGGTCCGCGCGCTCGAGCAGGACGCCGAGCTCCTGATCTGCGACCCCGACCTGACGCCCTCGCAGGCGCGCGAGATCGCCGAGCAGACCGACCTCAAGGTCATCGACCGCACGACCCTGATCCTCGACATCTTCGCCCAGCACGCCCGCTCCTCCGACGGCAAGCTGCAGGTCGAGCTCGCCCAGCTGCGCTACATGCTGCCGCGCATGATCGGCCACGGCACCGCGATGTCGCGGCTCGCGGGCGGCATCGGCGGACGCGGCCCCGGCGAGACCAAGCTGGAGATCGATCGCCGCCGCGCCAAGGAGCGCATCCACGACCTCGAGCGCCGCCTCGGCGTGCTCAAGCAGCGCAGAGACCAGCGTCGCGCGTTGCGTCGCCGCACCGGCGTGCCCGTGGTCGCGATCGTCGGCTACACCAACGCCGGCAAGAGCAGCCTGCTCAACACCGTCACCGACAGCGAGGTCGTCGCCGAGGACAAGCTGTTCGCCACCCTCGACCCGACCGTGCGCAGGATCCGGTTCCCGAAGGACTACGAGGTAGTGCTGCTCGACACCGTCGGCTTCATCCGCGACCTCCCCCCTGCCCTCGTCCAGGCCTTCTCCGCCACCCTCGAGGAGGTCGCCGAGGCCGACCTCCTGCTGGTCGTCGTCGACGCCAGCGACCCCGACCAGGACCAGCAGCGCACCACCGTCGAGACCATCCTCGGCGACATCGGTGCCGGCCCGGTCCCGCGTCTGTGGGTCTATAACAAGTCGGATCGCCTCGAGCCCGCCGAGCTCGAGCAGCGCCAGGCCGACGCCGACAAGCACACCTTCTTCCTCAGCGCCCTCGACCGCCGCAGCACCGCCAGGCTGATGCACGCGATCGACGAGCAGCTGTGGGAGCGCGGCGTGATCGAGCGCCGCACCGTGCCCGTCCTGGAGGACGACAACCTCGAGGACGACGAGGACGACAAGACCGACAACGCCGAGCCCGACGCCGCCGATGTCAGCGACGACCTCGAGTCCGGGGACCACGAGCCCGACGACAGCGAGCCCGACATCGACGATGTGCCCGACGACCTCGAGTCCGAGGACCACGACTCTGACAACCAGGAGCCCGACGACCAGGAGCCCGACGACCAGGAGCCCGAGGTCATCGCAGCTGTGCCCGACGACCTCGAGTCCGAGGACCTCGAGCCCGACGACGATCCGGAGCTGGCGTGACCGACCCGGTGCTCGGGCCCGGGCTCGCCGCGGCGCTGGGCGCTTTGCAGGGCGTCGCCGAGTTCCTACCGATCTCCTCCTCGGGCCACCTCGCGCTGGCCGAGCGCTGGTTCGGCGTCGACCCGGCGGCCGCGGGCCACAGCTTCAACATCGTCGTGCACGCCGGGACCCTGGTCGCCGTGCTGCTGTTCTACCGCGAGGACCTGCGGGCCCTGCTGCGCGCCGTGTTCCAGCGCAGGCAGGTCCAGCTCCAGCACCACCAGCACGTCGCGAATGAGCCCGACGAGCCGCTCGCGCTCGCCGAGGACCTCGGCAAGCCACAGGGCAACGGACTCGCGGATCGCTCCGGCCTGCGCTCCGCGCCGCTGCTCGACGTCGTCCCCAACCGCGTCGGTCCGCCGATCAACACCGCGCGCGCCCTGCTGCTCGGCCTGATCGTCGCCACCTTGCCGCTGGCGCTCGCCCTCACCGACACCGCCGAGTACGTGGTGCTCACCGCCGAGGGCAGCACCCACTACATCGCCGCCGGCTTCCTGTTGACCGCCGTGCTGCTGGCCTTCTCGCACAGCCGCACCGACATCTCCGTGCTCGAGGCCCCGCGACCGTGGCAGGCCCTGGTGATCGGGCTCTCCCAGCTGGTGGCGATCCTGCCCGGCATCTCGCGCAGCGGCAGCACCATGGCCGCCGCGATGGCGCTCGGCCTCGGTCGTCTGGCCGCGGCCCGCTTCTCGTTCCTGCTCTCGATCCCCGCGATCCTCGGCGCCTCGTTCAAGGAGACGATCGAGTTGTGGCGGCACGGCGCCGGCGCCGAGATCGACCCCGCCGCCTTCGCCCTCGGCTTCGCCACCAGCTTCGCGGTCGGCACCTTGACCCTGCGCGCCCTGATGACCCTGCTCGTGCGCGTGGGCCTGCTGCCCTTCGTGCCCTACCTGCTGCTGCTCGGCCTGGTCGTCTTCATCTTCGGCTGATCCGCGACCCGCGATCCCTGGGACCGCGGGTCAGTGCCTGGCATCAACACGTCAGCGCGGCAGCACGAGCCCGCGCTCGACCTCGGCCGCGCGCGTCTCACCCATCACGCGACGGACGATCGTCAGCGCGAACAGGAACGAGGTGCCCGGCCCCTGGCTCGTGATCAGGTTGCCGTCCTCGACCACCGGCGAGCGCTGGTCGAGCTTGCCGTACATGGCGATGCGCGAGGCCACCGATGGATGGCAGGTCATCGCCCGGCCCGCGAACACCTGATGCGCCGGGAACGCCAGCGGGGCCGCGCAGATCGCCCCGACCAGGCGACCCTCGTCGCTGAAGGTCTTGAGCCGCTCGCCGACCAGCTCGGAGGTCGCCAGTCGCCGCGCTCCCTCGGCGCCGCCGGGCAGGATCAGGATGTTGAAGTCACCCACGGCGGTGGCCAGCGCCGCATCGGGCAGCACACGCACCTTGCGACTCAGCAGCACCGGCCCGTCACCGTTGAGCCCCGCGAGCACCGTCTCGATGCCGCCGCGTCGCAGCAAGTCGACGATGATCACCGCCTCGCTCTCCTCGGCCCCCTCGGCCAGGACGACCAGCGCACGAGGGATGATCGTCTCGATCTCCTCGACCTCCTCGATCAAGTCGTCACTCGTCATGGAGCGAGGCTAACTGCGAAGCCCCGGCGAGGCCAAGCAGCCGCGCAGCGATCTGCGCGATCAATTTCCCCGTGCGCGAAGCCGTGCGCGAAGCCGCGCCCCCGAAACAGCGCCCGGGCCGCCAGCATGAACCCGCATAAAATGCCGTAACCCGCGGGTCCGGCTTCACCGGAGTCAGCCGCCCTGCGCCGGTCGCGGCCGGGTGGTCCGAAACTCGATGACATCGGCGTGCTCGGGCACGTGCACGACCCGCTGCACGAAGATCCCCGGCAGGTGAACATCGTCCGGATCGAGGCCCCCGACCGGCACCAGCTCGTCGACCTCGGCGATCGTGATGCGCCCGGCCATCGCCGCCAGCGGGTTGAAGTTGCGGGCCGTGCGGTAAAATTGCAGGTTTCCGAGCGCATCGCCGCGGGCCGCCCGCACCACCGCGAAGTCCGGGCGCAGCGCCGTCTCCAGCACGCAGGGGCGACCCTCGAATTCCCGCAGGTCCTTGCCCTCGGCCACGACGGTGCCGGCGCCGGTCGGCGTGTAGAACGCCGGGATGCCGGCGCCGCCGGCCCGCAGCCGCTCGGCCAGGGTGCCCTGCGGATTGAGCTCGACCGCGACCTCGCCGGCCAGCATCTGCCGCTCGAGGTCCGGGTTGCCGCCGACGAAGCTGCAGATGACGCGGGCCACCTGACGCTGTTGCAGCAGCACAGCGAGGCCCTGGCCCTGGTTACCGCAGTTATTCGAGATGATCGTCAAGCCCCGGGGGCCGCGGGCCGCGATGGCCCGGATGCACGCCTCCGGGTTGCCGCACAGGCCGAACCCCCCGACCGCGATCGCGGCCCCGTCGCCGAGATCGAAGAGCGCCGCCTCGGCGCTGGCATACAGCTTGGTGCCTGACGTCACGTCCATGGCCGGGCGTTGTAGCGGATCTTCCCGGTGCTCGCTCGGCTATCGTCCCCGCCCGTGATGAAACGCCTTCGCCTCGCAGGGATCGCCCACCGCCTCGCACAACCAGTCGCTCTGGCCTTCGCTTTCGCCGCCGCCTGCAGCGACCCGGCCACGCCCGCCGGCAGCGACACCGAAACGAGCACCACCGGCTCCGTCGCCACCACCGGCGACGACGAAGCGACGACCGGCGCGGCACCGACCAGCACGACCAGCACGATCAGCACGATCAGCACGATCAGCACGACCGCCAACGACGAGTCCGGCAGCGGCACCGGCGACGGCACCACAGGCGCGGCCGCCTGCGATCCAGCCGACCCCGAGCTCGCCGAGCGCGGTTTCATCCCCCGCGGCGAGGCCCGCCTCGGCGTCGAGCTCGAGCGCTGCGGCGAGCACCGCTGGTACTTCGCGGCCCCGAGCGAGAGCACCGTCGAGGTCAAGCTCACGCGCACCGACGGCGCCTCCTCCACGGCCGCGATCGCCTACCCCGACGAGCACCCATCCGCCGTCTGGGACGCCGCGCTGACGGCCCCGATCGCCAGCGGTCTGCTGCCCGGCGGCACCATCTTCGCGGTCCCGCGCTCGGGAGAGTTCGCGCTGCACGTGCGCAGCGACGACCCCGAGCTCGCGGCCGGCTACGACCTCGAGATCCGCTGCATCCTCGGCTGCGAGCGCGAGACGACCCGCTTCCCGGTGGTGTTCGTGCACGGCTGGACCGGCTTCGAGAAGATCGGCCCGCTGACCTACTTCTACGGGGTCGCGAAGATGGTCGAGGCGCTCGGCTTCCCGCACAAGATCGCCATCCTCGACCCCTACAACCACACCAAGATCCGCGGCGCCCAGCTGACCCCGCAGATCGACGCCACCCTCGCGACCTGGCGCGCCCGCAAGGTCAACCTGCTCGGCCACAGTCAGGGCGGCATCGACAGTCGCTACGCCATCAGCACCCTCGGCTACGGCGACCGCGTCTCGGCGTTGATGACGATCGCCAGCCCGCACCGCGGCACCTTCGTCACCGACCTCGCGCTGGGCCTCGCGCCCGGCGCGGTCGAGGATGTCGTCGGCCTGCTGCTCAACTTCGTCGGCGCCTTCAGCGCGCAGGAGAAGTCCGACGCGATGGCCTCGTTCTACTCGCTCAGCGAGCAGCACATGCAGAACGAGTTCAACCCCGCCAACCCCGACGACCCGCGCGTGAAGTACATCTCGTACACCGGGCGCACCTGCAGCGCGATCGACTTCCTCGACGGCGAGAAGAACTGCCAGGACCTGGTCGACCCGCTGATCGGGTGGAGCCACGGCATCCTCGCGGACAGCCGCGGCGCCAACGACGGCCTCGTCACCGTCGAGAGCGCCAGGTGGGGCGACTACCGCGGCGAGATGATCGCCGACCACATCGACGAGGTCGGCCAGATCCTCGGCCTCACCGACCCGAAGTTCGACCACATCGCGTTTTACCGCGACCGCGTCCGCGAGCTGGCGGCCGAGCAGCATTGATCGTGCCCAGCCCCGAGAGCCTGCTGTCCCCCGAGCAGCGCGCCGCGCTGGCCCGAGGCGCCCATGAGCAGGTCGCCGCCGAGCTCGCCTCGGCCGGACACCCTTCAGCGGCCGGATGGGTGCTCGAGCAGATCTGGGACTTCCTCGGCGCGCACGGCCACTACCTCGCCGCCGCGCAGCCGCTCGACGCCCTGCGCTGCGCGCTCGAGGCCGGCCGCCCCGACCTGCTCGATCACACCCTCACGGTGCTCGAGCAGCGCCCTCGTCACGAACGCGACGCCGCCGTCACGATGCTCGGCCGCCGCGCACGTCACGAGGAGGCCGCCCGCCTGCTCGCGGCCGACGACGCCGATCCTTCCGCGCGCGCGAAGGCCCTGCTGCGCGCCGGCGACCGCCTCGGCGC
>NZ_JACCSO010000069.1 GCF_013812955.1 Nannocystis sp.
CCCCGAACCTGCGCGCGCTCACCGAGCGCGTCTCGCTCCCGCGCCTGCTCGGCGGCCTCGAGCGCCTCGCCCTCACCTGCCCGCCGCTGCAGCGCCACCTGGTCCGCAGCCACGCCCGCGCGATCGCCAAACTGATGCCCGCGCTCGCCGCCTGTCTTCCGGGACATGTCTCGAAGGACCTGTCCCGAACACCACTTCGCATCGCCGTCGTCGGCGGCGGCCTGTTCCCGCGCACCGCCCTCGCCCTCGCCCGGGTGTGGCCGGCCGCGCGCATCACCCTGCTCGACGCCGACGCCGATCACCTCGAGTTTGCCCGGGGCTGGCTGCTCGCGCGCGGCCACGCCGACCTCGAGTGCCTGCATGCCACCTGGGACCCGCGCGCCGCCCTCGCCCACGACCTCGTGATCGTCCCGCTCGCCCTGGTCGGCGACCGGGCCGCCGTCTACAGCGCGGACGGCCCGCCGCGCCTCGTGCACGATTGGCTGTGGCGCCGGCGCGGCCCGGGCGTGGTCGTCTCCTGGCTGCTGCTCAAGCGCTTGAACCTCGTTCATCGCTGAAGTTCGTGCACCGCTGAAGCTCGTGCACCGCTGAAGCCGGTCACGCGCCGAGCCCGGTTCACTGCTGCAGCCGCTCGCCGCGCAAGCCCGGACCTGTCCACAGGGACAGCCCCGCTCGCTGCAGGCCGCGCCGCTCGCATGGTATTGTCGAAGCATGCGTACGCCGCGTCGTCTCGGGTTCACGCTGCACCGCAGCGCCGCGTTCCTGCGGATGTATCGGTTCTTCCCGCACACGCTGCTGGGCAAGCTCTCGCGCCTGGTGGCCCGCGCCCGGCGCCCGCGCTGGATCGTCGACCTCGCGGTGCGCCGCTGGATCGACCGCGCCGCGATCAGCATGGAGGAGTTCTTGCCCGGCCCCTTCGTCAGCCTCGAGGCGTTCTTCTTGCGGCGCCTGCGGCCCGGCGCGCGCCCGATCGCGGACGGCTTCGTCGCCCCCGCCGACGGCGTGGTGGTCAGCGCCGGCCCGATCGCCCGCGGCATGATCCTGCAGATCAAGGGCGTGCCCCTCGACCTCGAGCGCCTGACCCGCGGCGACGGCCCCGAGCTGCCGCTCGCCACCTACGAGGGCGGCCGTTACACCACGATCTTCCTGACCCCGCACGGCTACCACTACGTGCACATGCCGATCCCCGCGACCCTGCTCGAGGTGCGGTGGATCCCCGGCCGCGCCTTCCCGCAGAACCAGGACGCCCTGCGCCACATCCCGAAGATCTACGAGCGCAACGAGCGAGCCACGCTGCGCTGCCGCAGCGACGACGGCCACGAGTTCCTGCTCGTGCTGGTCGGCGCCAGCCTGATCGGCGGCATCCACCTCAAAGCCCTGGCGCGCCCGCTCTGGGCCCGCCGCGCGCCCTTCAGGTGCAACCGCCACTTCGACCGCGGCGCCGAGCTCGGCCACTTCAGCTTCGGCTCCACCGTGGTCGTGCTGGTCCCGCCCACGCTCGCCGGCCTGCCGCCCTTCATCGGCACCGAACTGCGCATGGGTCAGAAGCTCTGGTGAGCCGCCCACGCCTCGAGGTGCAGCCGACACCGCGACGCCCGCTCCGGCTCACGCGCCGCGACATCGACCTGCTCGCCCGGATCGGCCTCGAGATCGAAGAGCCGCACGCGGCCGGCCTCCGGCTCGACGATGCACTTCCAGCGGTCCTGCCGGAGCCCCAGCAGCAGGCTGCTGTGATCGGTGAAGAAGCGGGCCACCCCCGGCTCGCCGGCCAACAGCGAGCGGCCCGGCCCTGCCACTACAGGGAGGCCCAGGAGCTCCAGCAGCGTCGGCCCGAGGTCGATGGTGCCGCCGACCTGCGGCGCGCGCAGCTGCTGTTGCAGCGCGCCGGGCACGACCACGACCACCGGGATGTGCACATTCTCCTCGTACACGAACAGCGAGTGGGCGAAGTTGCCGGGGTGCTCGTGGAACGCCTCGCCGTGGTCGCCCATGATCAGCCACAGCGTGCGGTCCATGAGCCCGCGCGCGGTGATGCCGTCGATCAGCTCGCCCAGCGCCGCATCTCCGACATGGAGGTCGTTGCGATGATGCTCGGCCTCGGTGGTGGCCGCGAAGGGTCGCCGCCCGGGGCCCGGCGTGCGATACGGGTGATGCCCGGCGATCGGCATGTACAGCGCGAAGAACGGGCGCTCTGCCGGCCCCGCGTCGACGAACTCGAGCACCTTGCCGACTGTCGACCGATCGTCGGTGCCGAAGCTCGCCGCGTGCGGGCCCCCGATCACCGCGGCGTCCGCCAGCACCTCGAAGCCGCGGCCCTCGACCATCTCGGCCATGCCCAGGTATACGAAGCGACCCGAGTGAAACAGCCCGGTGCGGTAACCTGCCGCCCCCAGCTGTCCGGCCAGCGGCGTGCAGGGTGAGCCCCCGGCCGCGTAGGCGCGCGCCGACGTGTGCGGCGCCGGGTACTCGCCGCACAGCAGCGGCAGCAGGCTCTTGATGCTCTCCGGGTAGCTCGTATACATGCGCTCGAACAGCAGGCCGCGGGCCGCGAGCGCCGTCAGCCGCGGGGTCGCATCGAGCGCCGCGCCGAAGCTCCGCAGATGCCGCGCCCCGGTCGACTCGAGGATCACCCACACGACGTTGTATCCGCGAGCCGCCCCCGCCAGGTGCGACAGGTCCAGGGCCTCGCCCTCGGGTAACAACGCCTCCGTCGCGGCGGTCGCAGGGGTCGCGGCGGGCCCCCGGAGCGGCGCCCAGCGAGCCCAGCTCGTGCGCGCCAGCGTCACCAGAGCGCCGCGATGCAGCCCGAGCGTATCACTGCGCCCGGCGCCGATCGGGCCCAGCACCAGCACGGCCGCCAGCGCCAGCAGCCCCGGCCGCCCCGGCAAACGCCCGGTGATCCATCGTGGCGCCAGCGCGGCGAGCAGCAGCAGCCCGAGCAGCGCGAGCAGGTTGCCAGTCGTCGCATAGGCCGTGATCGAGTCGCTCAGGGCCCCGCCGGCCGCCTCGAGGAACGCGTAGGTCAGCGGCGTCGAGAATTGCCGCGCGATCGGCACGTTGAGCGCGACATAGGCCGCCGCCGCCGCATACAGCGTCCATCCGAACCTGTCCGCCCAGACAGGTCGGCCGAGCAGCACCCCGAGCGCCAGCAGCCCGCGGTCGACCACCAGCACCGCCAGCACCGCCCAGAGCTCTTGATACAGCAGCACCGCCGGGGCCCAGGGCGTCAGCAGCCCGGCCGCCGCGCCGTCGCTCATGCGCAGGAGCAGCAGCGCCAGCTTGGCGGTCGCGGCGACCAGCAGCAGGCACAGCGCGCGGCGCAGGGCCGCACGGGAGGGCGATGCCTGGTGCGCCGCGCGGGTCACGGACGCCGAGGCTAACAGATCCGCGCCGCGATGTCGGTCTGCCCGGGCGGACCCGAGCGCCGGTCCAGGCGCCAGCGTCTTTGCTCCGCGCGGTCGCGACCGACGATTCACGCCGATGCGAGTACGAACATTGTCCGCGTCCGCGACCCTGACCACCGCGGCGCCAATTGGCACATTCGCCGGCGCGATCGCGGATCATCCGCAGGATCGAGCACCCACGCGATAGCGCGCTATCAACAGATCCACCCGCGTTGACGGGCTGGCCGGCCCGGTGTAGCTTGCCGCCCGGTAGTACGGGTATCTGTTGGCGGAAAAAGGAGCACCTGTGGGATTCTTCGATTCAATCAAAAGCAAGCTCAATTCGATCGTCGTCGGGACCGCCGCTGGTGAATGGGCCGTGACCGCGATGGCGGTCATGGTATTCGCCGATGGTGAGGTCGAGGCCGTCGAGATCGAGAAGGCCAAGGTCGTGGCGACCACCAACCCGGTCGTCAAGAACTCGATCGGCAGCGAGCGCGGCGGCCTCCTGTTCGCCGAGACCGTCGAGGCGATCGGCGTCGCCCCCAGCGCGATGGTCCAGACCTACCTGACCAAGCTCGACGTGCTCGCCCGCAAGGTCAGCACCCAGGACGACAAGAACTTCGCCCTCGCCGGCGTGATCGCGGTCGCCACCGCCGACGGCGACGTCGAGCGCCCCGAGTACGAGCTGCTGCTGCGCTTCAAGGCGCTGCTCGGCGCGACCATCGACGTGCCGGGCCCGAAGGCCTGAGCGCCCGCGGGCGCGGCTGGCTCACCCGCTCGCGCCCCGCCCTGATTCAGAGGCACCCGACGTGATGTCGACACCCACGGTCGGTGAAGATCACGAAGCTCTGAACCGCGGCCGCGGCCTGGCTCGAGCAAGAGCCATCAATCTCCACATGGCGCGCGCAGCGGGACCTTCGTGGTCTCGAAGGGATACACCTCTCCCGACGGGATCAACACCGCTGCCGCCCACGCTCCGCGCACCATCGGGAGCCCATGAATGCCGCCCATGCCTTCACCGGCCGTGGCGACGAGCCTCACTGGCATGATCGGCACGATCGGCACGCCCGGCACGCCCGGCACGCCCGGCACGCCCGGTGCACCCGGTGCATCCGGGGCGCCGGGTGCATCGAACGCGGCGCTCACCGACGCGGTCCAGCTATGAAATGTATACTGCCCATCGCTGACCGACACATCCGACGTCGAGCCGACGAAGAGCTGTCCCGCCGGAGTGGCGACCGTCGAGAGAAACAGCTCCCCGAGCAGCGGCAGCGGGCGCCGCGGCCCGAGTGAGCGGCTCGACGGATCGATCGACGTGATGAACCAGGTCGAGCTCGTTCCCGCGGATGAGCGGATAACGAGCGCACCGTTGTCGGCGCCGTCACCGCCGCGGATCGGGACCAGGCCGCGCACCGAAGGATTGCCCGGGATGGCGATATGAAACACCGCGCCCGTGGGCACGCCGAGGGCGTCGATCGGCCGCGCAGAGAGCCCGCGCTCGCTGTCATGCCAGACCGCGAGCCCGCCGGCGGCGGTGGGCACCAGCACCACGGAATAAGCGCCGCCCTCGGCGATCGGGTGCTCGACCACGCCGCCGCCCGCGGGGAACGAGCGCGCGAGGACCTTGCCCCCCTCGACGGCCACGATCAGCGCACACCCGAGTTCACTGCACCACGCGTCGGCGATCCGATCGGCGCTCCCGAGCGGATGCTCGGCCTCGCGTCGGCCCGTACTGACGCGAAAACGGGAGGCGCGGAGCGGGGCGTCACGCGGCTCGAGCGGCCGGGACACGATCATCGCATATCGCTCGCCGGCGGCGAACGCTTCCACCGACTCTCGCGGCCCGAGATCCGGGAGCGGCTCGACTGCGCCGAGCTTCGGCGCGTCGGGCATCGAGACGTCGATCGCCATCCACACCGCCGGCCCTGCGGAGGTGAACGGCCGGAGCAGCCGGATGTGATCGCCGGATACCACCGCGGCTTCGGGCTCGAACGGCACCCGAACCGACTCGAGCGCACCGCGTGGCGACAGGTGGAGCAGGACCGGCCCACCCTGGTCTCGCGCGTGCCCCAACAGCCAGCTCGTGCCCTGGATCGGATCCGGCGAGACAGGGCCGTACGCGGCCAAACGGAGCTCGGCGATATGCACATGCGCGATCGGGGCCTGCACGGATACCGGCACGACCTCGGGTGAGCCTTCGGCCGCGCACGATCGAGGCGCAGGCCCGGCCGCGCGCGAGGATCTCCACCCCTCGGCGATCGAGTGGCCGACGGGAGCCGAGGGGTCGGCGTCGCTGGATCGAGCGGTGGACGTCGATGCACACGCAGCGACGAGCAGCACCCACAGCGCCCGGGGCTCGCGGCCGGGGCTCCTCACGCGTTCAGACCAGGCTGGCGCGCTCGAAGTTGGTCAGCGCCGAGAACGCCTCGAAGCGGCGCTGGATGGTCGCCGCGTCGAGCCCGACCAGGCGGTCGTAGCTGAAGCCCTCGACGCAGAAGCTGGCCATCACTGACCCGTAGATCATGGCGGTGCGCAGGCTGGCGCCGTTCGGCTCGACGCCGGGGCGGGCCAGGTAGCCCATGAAGCCGCCGGCGAAGCTGTCGCCGGCGCCGGTCGGGTCGACGACCTCCTCGAGCGGGAGCGCGGGCGCGGAGAAGATCGAGCCGTCGTGGTCGAAGAGCAGCGCCCCGGACTCGCCGCGCTTGATCACCAGGTTCTTCGGCCCGAGCTTCTGGACCGCGCGCGCGGCCTTGACGAGGTTGTGCTCGCCGCTGAGCTGCCGCGCCTCCTCGTCGTTGAGGGTCAGCACGTCGACGTGCTTGAGCACGCTGCGCAGATCGTCGTTGGCGATCGAGATCCACAGGTTCATGGTGTCGAGGCCGACCAGCCGCGGCGGCTTCATCTGCTCGAACACCCGCTCTTGCAGCCGCGGTTGGATGTTGGCCAGGAACAGGTAGTCGCTCTCGCGGTAGGCCGGCGGCAGCTTGGGCGCGAAGTGCTCGAAGCAGTTGAGGTGCGTCTCGAGCGTCGTCCTGTCGTTCATGTTGTCGTGGTACTGGCCCTTCCAGCGGAAGGTCTTGCCGTCCTCGACGACCTCCAGGCCGCTGGTGTCGACGCCCGCCGCGCGCAGGTCGGCGACCGCGGCCGGCGGGAAGTCGCCGCCGACGACGCCGACCAGCCGCACCTGCGCCAGGTACGAGGCCGCCATCGCAAAGAAGGTCGCCGAGCCGCCGACGCTCTCCTTGCGCTCGGCGCGGGGGGTGATGATCCAGTCGATGGCGACGCTACCGACCACGAGGAGCTGCGGGGATTGGCTGTTCATAGGGACAGGTTTCAAAGGACAGGGTCGAAGGAACAGGTTCGAAAGGACAGATGAAGCGCCGAGCTCAGGCGCCGAGCTCAGGACCGGAGCACGTGCCCGAGGATCAGGTCCAGCCGGGCGCGGGTGGCCGCGGGGACCTTCTCCGGGGCGGTGATGATGGCATGCTCGAGCGCCCGCGGGTAGGGCAGCTGCTCGGTGCTGCGCGGCAGCGCGGACGCCAGCGAGCGGACGATCCGCCGCGACAGCGCGACGTTTTGGTGCAGCACCGCGATCACCGCCTCGACGCTGACCTGGGCCTCGCTGACGTGCCAGCAGTCGTAGTCGGTGCTGAGCGCGAGCAGGGCGTAGGCGATCTCCGCCTCGCGGGCCAGCTTCGCCTCCGGCTGCGCCGTCATCCCGATCACGCTGGCGCCCCAGCTGCGATACAGCTCCGACTCGGCGCGGGTGCTGAACGCGGGGCCTTCCATCACCATGCAGGTCCCGCCGTCGTGGACCGTGTCGGCCTCGCTGCGGGCCGCGGCCAGCAAGCGGGCGCGCAGGGCGGCGTCGACGGGGTCGCCCATCTGCACGTGTGCTACCACACCTTCGCCGAAGAACGTGCCGATCCGCCGACTCGTGCGGTCGATGAATTGGTCGGGCACGACGACGTGGCCCGGCGCGATGTGCTCACGCAACGAACCCACCGCCGAGACGCTGAGCAGGTGGGTCACGCCGAGCTGCTTGAAGCCGTGGATGTTGGCCCGGTAGTTGATCTCCGTCGGCAGCAACACGTGTCCGCGACCGTGCCGCGGCAGGAACACCGCCCGCACCGGCCCTAACCCGTCGCGCGGCAGCAGCCCGACCGTGTAGCGGTCGGACGGTCGTCCGAACGGGGTCTCCAGGTCCACCTCCTCGACCGCCGTCAGGCCGTCGATCTCGTAGAGGCCCGAACCACCGACCACCCCGAGCACGACCTCGCGGCGGGCCGCCGGCGAGGCCGGGTGTGGTCGCTGCTCGCTATCCCTGCTGTCCGTCCGTTCCGTCATGGCGCGGGAGGATAGCGGCGAGGCCGCGGCTCGCCAAGCCTTGGCGAGCGCGCCGCCGGCGATGATAAGCTCCGCTTCGGTGACCACCATCCACGAAGCCCGAGGCTGTGTCGCTGCCGGCCACCCCGTCACGGCCGCCGCCGCGGCCACGATCCTGCGCGCGGGCGGCAACGCC
>NZ_JACCSO010000071.1 GCF_013812955.1 Nannocystis sp.
GTCGAGACCCACGCCTTCCTGACCGCGGGCGTGCACGCCCGCCTCGACGCGGCCGCCCCCGCCTTCGTCGAGGGCCTCGCGGACATGCTGCTGCCCCAGGTCCTGCGCGGGGTCCCGGCCGCGACCATCGTCGAGTTCATCCCCAACCTCGCGGCCCTGCGCGCCCGCCAGCGCATCGCCAAACACCGCCCGCTCCTCGCCCGACCGATCGACGGCACCGCCTGTCGCTTCCGCACCTGCTTCGACCTCGACCTGCTCCCGCTCGAGCTCAGCGACGCCCACCTCGACGAGCGCCTCGCCGCCCACCCGCGCATCGTCCTCACCCTGCGCACCCGCGACGCCTGCCGCGGCGTGTTCCGCGAGCTCGAGCGCCTGCGCCTCTACCTCCACCACTCCACCCCGGCCCAGCCCGCGACCCTGATGCAGTGGTTTTGTCGCCACTGCAGCGACATCACCGTGCACCTCGGCGACCGCGAGCTCGGCCACCTCCCACCCGGCGCCATCGACCCCGTCGGCCTGCACGGCGAACCCTCGATGTTCCCCTGGCCCGACACCGCGCCGCCCGTGCATCGCCTCCTGCTCGAGCGCTTCACCCTCCCCGAATCCGCCCACTTCCTCGACATCCGCGGCCTGCACACCCTCGCCGCCCTCGCGACCACCGACCCCTCGACTGAGCCCCCCGCGCTCACCCTCGTCTTCACCTTCGACCGCCCGCCACCGCTGCCCGCCACCGTCGACGCCGGCGGCTTTCGCCTCCACTGCACCCCCGCCGTCAACCTGTTCGAGACCACCGCCGAGCCGCTCCACCACACACCCCTCACCCGCGAGCACCTGCTGCGCGCCGACGGCCTCGATCCCCGCCACACCGAGGTCCACGCCGTCACCCGCGTCACCGGCACCGAGCGCTCGCACGGCGCCCGCCGCGAGTACGCGCCACTTTATGACCTGTCCCCGGAGCCAGGTGCCCCGCGCTACGCGCTACGCCGCGCCCCGGCGGTCGACGGCGGCATCGACACCTGGCTGCTGCCACGCGACGCCCCGGGCGCCCCCGCCTTCGCCGACGAGGTCCTCGGCGTCGAGCTCACCTGCAGCAACCGCGAGCTCCCGCTGCGCCTCGGCCCCGGCGACCTCAGCGGGTCCCCGCCCGGCGCATTGTTTCGCGGCTACAGCAACTTGACGGCCGTGACCCCGCCGGTGCGCGCCCCGCTCGGCGACGACGCGCAGTGGCACCTGCTGGCCCATCTTGGGCTCGCAGCCCGCGGCCTCCACGACCCATCCGCGCTGCGCATCCTGCTCGCCCTCCACAACGCCCCCGCGCGCCGGGGCACCCCGCTCGGCCGCACCAACGCCCGCCAGATCGACGCCATCCGCGGCATCGAGCGCGACCTGGTCACCCGGGTCCACCGCGGCGCCGCGGTGCGAACCATCCGCAGCCGCGTCACCCTCGACGAGGCCGCCTTCGCCAGCCCCGGCCACGCCTTCCTGTTCTCCGCCCTGCTCGACCAGCTCTTCGCCGGCGCCGCCCCCTTCCTCACCGCCAGCGAACTCCACACCGTCCTCCACCCCTCGGCCGCCGAACTCGCCTGGCCACCCCGCCTCGCCTCCTGAACCACCATGGCGATCCCAGGCCCCTCGCCCGCCGACCCTGCCACACGATGGCTCGCCGAGCTCCACACCCATCCGACCCACCACGACCTGCTCGCCGCCTTCGACCTGCTACGAACAATCGATCAGCTGTCCCAAGGGGAATGTGACCTGTCCGAAAGTACAGGCGAGACCCCACCCCGCGAGCCCGTGCGCTTCACCCACAGCACCGACCTCGCCCTCCCGCTCGGTGAACTGCTCGCCGTCACCCGCGACCCCGACGACCCCACCCTCCACCTGCTCACCACCGCCGGCACCGGCCCCTGCGGCCACGCCTCGCCCCTGCCGCTCGCCCTCGCCGACGAGCTCGCCGACGACCCGCTCACCCTCGCCGTCCTCGACCTCTTCCATCACCGCCGCACCCTCCTCCTGTGCCGCGGCCTGCTCGCCGCCGACCTCGCAGGCTCCCTCGACACCCACACCGCCGCCGACCCATGGTCGCGCCGCATCATCGCCCTCGTCGGCCTGACCCACGCCGCCCTGACCCCGCTCGAGGCCCTCCCCCACACCGCCCTGACCCCGCTCGAGGCCCTCCGCCTCGCCCCCCTGCTCGCCTCCGCCGACCGCTCCCCACGCGCCCTCGCCCTCGCCCTCCGCCGCCTGCTACCCGCGCTGTGCCCCGACGACGGCCGCGCTCCGACCCTGCACTGCGAGCTCATCGGCGACGCCTGGACCCCGCTCGCCGCCGAACACCACACGCGCCTCGGCGG
>NZ_JACCSO010000094.1 GCF_013812955.1 Nannocystis sp.
GGTCGCTGGTGCGCTCGACGATCATGTCGAGCGCGCGGCCGAGGGCGCCGTCGACGAAGCTGCGCACGCGGTCCTCGAGCTGGCGCTCGACCTCGGCGCCGACGGCCGAGGCCACGCCCTTGGCGACGCCGAACAGCTTCGAGCGGATGCCGGCGCCGGGGATCCAGGCGGTGTCGGGCATCGCCGAGCGCAGGCGGGTGGCGAAGTCGAGGATCGTGGTGTGGAGGATCGCGCGCAGCAGGGCCCGCATGCCGGGTTGATCGACGGCGGCGTGCACGAGCTCGCGGCTGGGCGTGAAGGGGCGGCGCAGCGTGGCCTGGAGGATGCGGGCGAGCCCGGGGGGCAAGCGGTCGGCCAGCCGACCGGGACGCGCGACGATGCGATCCTGGCGGGCCTCGAGGGCCGCCGCGAGCCGGTCCGGGCGGGCATGCACGACCGAGGCTTGAAGGCCGGCGACCAGGGCCGGCACCACCCGGGATGGTTCGATGAACTCGCGGACCGGGGCGGCGAGGACGGCGTCGATGAGGACCTGCGCGAGCTCGGCGGCGCGGGCGGGCTGGTCGCGCAAACGCGCGAGGACGGCGGTGGCGGGCAGCACGAGGCTCCTATAGCAGGCCGGGCGGGTGGGGGATACGCTGGGATCGGGCATGTGGGTCCAGGGTCGAGACCCGGGGACCGAGCCACGCGTTGCCCCCCGCCCACCATGCGAAGCACTCAGGTCGAGATCACCAGCCCCTGCCACGAGTCCTGGGATGCGATGAACGGCGACGCGGAGCGCCGCTTCTGCGGGGTGTGTCAGAAGGATGTGCACAACCTCTCGGCGATGCGCCACGACGAGGCCCAGGCGCTGCTGCGGGAGCGCGCGAGCGAGAGCCTGTGCGTCCGCTATTCGGCCGAGGGCGACGGTTCGCTGCGCTTTCGTGATCTGGTGCCGCGGGCCAGCCTGACCCGGAAGATCGTGCGGGCGGCGTTCGCGGCGGTGATGCTCGCGGCCTGCTCACCGCACGGCGACGGGCCGCCGATCGACAACCTCGGCGACGCGGTGATCGACTCGGTCCGTCAGGACACGGTGCCGACCGCCGACGGCGGCTGCGACTATCACACCGGGCCGTTCACGACCGTGCACTTGCCGCCCGGCCACCTGCTGTGCAAGCAGAGCGGTCACGAGGTCGCGCAGACGCCCACGATCGCGATGGGCAACATGCCGCCGCCGCCGGTGGAGACCGAGCCGACGATGGGCGAGGCCATGGCGGTGGAGCCGCCGCCGCCGCCGGTGGTCGATCCCGGGCCGCCCCAGCAAGTCCAGGGTCAGATGGTCGCCAACCCCGAGCCGGTCGAGCCCTTCGTGCCCTGCGACCCGAACCCGAGCGTCGCGCCGCCGCCGCTGCCCGACGAGCAGATGGAGGACCGCATGGGCGACATCGCGGCGCCGGAGCCGAAGAAGGTGGTGCGGCCGCGGATGGGCAAGCCGACGCTCAAGCCCATGCCGTCGACCGACGAGGAGATGGGCACGATGATCATGCCCAACGATGACCCGCTGTGAGCACCATGGAGAGGTCGCACATGAAGCCGATCAAGGTCGCCAGCCCCTGCCACGAGTCGTGGGAGGCGATGAACGGGGCGGGCGGGCGCCGCTTCTGCGGGGTCTGCCAGGAGCACGTGCACGACCTCTCGTCGATGGGCCACGACGAGGCCCAGGCGCTGTTGCAGGCGCGCTCGGGCGAGCGCCTGTGTGTGCGCTACACGGCCGAGCGCGACGGGTCGCTGCGGTTTCGTGATCTGGTGCCGCGGGCCAGCGTGACGCGGAAGATCGTTCGGGTGGCGTTCGCGGCGTCGATGATGACGGCCTGCGCACGACAGGAGGTGGGCAAGATGGTCGGTCCGGATTCGAATCATCGGCCCGGACCCCACGAGCAGCGGGCAGCGCCGTCGAGGGACGTCGACTCGTTCGTCTGCCCGCCAGTCGAGCGACCGGTGTTACAGACGGTCGTCGAACCGGAGCCCGAGTCGCCGGAGGGGATGGGCGTGCTGGCCCGGCCCGAACAGCGGTGAAGCGCAGCGGCCGGGGTCGAGCCGGCTGCTGGCTCTCGGGACATGTTCTATCGCCCATGTCCCGAAGGACAGGCGTTCAGTGGGCGCGCAAACGGGCGGCCTCGCGGGCGAAGGCCGGGCCGGCGCGGGTGTAGTCGTCCGCGGCGCGAGCGGTGAGGGCGGCGGCGGCGGCGGGTTCACGGGCGCGCAGGGTCTCGGCGAGGG
>NZ_JACCSO010000135.1 GCF_013812955.1 Nannocystis sp.
AGCCGGTGCTGCTCGGCTTCAAGTACCTCGGCGGCGACGTCGAGATCCCGCTGGCCGCGGCCCAGCACGAGGATGTCGACGTGCTGGTGACGCTGCTCGACGAGACCCGCGCGCGCACGATGTGGACCCCCGAGGGCCGGCGCCTGACGTCGGTGAAGTACCGGATCCGCAACAACCGGCGCCAGTTCCTGCGCCTCGCGCTGCCCAAGGGCGCCGAGCTGTGGAGCGCCTCGGTCGGCGGCCGCGCGGTGCAGCCGGCGAAGGCGAGCGACGCGCGGGTGATGGTCCCGCTGGTCCGCTCGCAGGCCGCGGGCGGCGAGCTGGCCGCGTTCGAGGTCGAGATTGTCTACGTCGAGGCGGGCGCGGCCCCGAGCGGCCGCGGTCGCGGCGAATTCAGGGCCGAGCTACCGCGCCCCGACGCGCCGAGCACCTACGTGGCCTGGACGGTCTACGCGCCGAACGCGGCCAAGGTCCGCAAGTTCACCGTCGACGGCACGCTGCGCCGCGTCAAATACCTGTCCAACCCGATCCCCGCCGAGGACATGAACTACGTGCAGGCGGCCAACCCGGAGGTCACCGCCCAGGCGGGCCAGCAGGCCAACGTCGGCTCGCTCGGCGACGGCGCGGTGCCGGTGCAGGTCAGCCTGCCGCTGCAAGGCCGCGAGATCAACTTCGAGCGCCTGCTCGCGCTCGACGAGGCGCTCGAGGTCCACTTCAAGTATCGCGGGCTGCGCCGCTAGTCGTGGTCGATGGGCGGATCAGCGGCGCTCGTAGAGGCCGATGTGATGCCCCTCGGCGATCACGTGCCCGGAGATCGCCGCGAGCAGCTCGCTGTGGTCGGCGCGGACCGGCAGCGCGAGCTCCTCGTCGAGCGCGAAGATCTCGAAGTAGTAGTGATGCGGGCCGTGACCGGGCGGCGGGAGCATGCCGTAATAGCCGAGGCGACCGGCGCTGTTGGGCCCCTGGACCGCGCCGGGCACGTTGCGGGGCTCCGGCACCTCGGGCAGACCCTCGGGCAGCCGCGTCGCCGCGATCGGGACCCGCAGCATCCAGTGGATGAAGGGGTGGCGGGCCGGCGCGTCGGGGTCCTCGCAGATCAGCAGCAGCTCGCGGGTCTGCGGCGGCGGGGTCGACCAGTGCAGCGGCGGCGAGAGATTGTCGCCCTCGCCCGGCCCGGCGTGGCGCCGCGGGATCCAGCCGCCGAGCTCGAAGGCGTCGCTGTGCAGGATCATCTCCCGCGCCGGCAAGACCTCGCGTTGCAGCGCGATCAGCTTGGCCTCGCCCGCGTGCAGCGGGCGCAGGGCCTTGCCGAGCAGGACCTTGGCGGCGTGACGCAGCGTCATAGCAGACCGCGCCGGTCGAACTCGGCCCGCAGCTTGCCGAGCGCCTGCTCCTGCAGCTGGCGGATGCGCTCGCGCGAGAGGCCGTAGTGGCGCCCGATCTCCTTGAGCGTCATCTCGGCGCAGTCGCCCATGCCCATGCGCTTGCGCAGGATGTCGGCCTCGAAGGGCAGCAGCTTGTCGAACAGCTCGTGGAGGTTGTCCATCAGCAGCTCGTGGTCCATCGCCTCGGGCGCCGGCGGGGTGCTGGTGTCCTCCATGGCGTCGAGCAGGGTCAGGTCGGTGTCGCCGGAGAGGCGCTGGTCGAAGCTGACGGGCGCCTCGATCAGCGAGACGCGCATGCGGGCGAGCCGCTCGGGGCTGACGCCGCAGGTCTCCGCGAGCTCGGCCTCGGTGGCCGGGCGGCCGTGGCGGGCCTCGAACTGACGACGCGCGCGCAGCACCTTGCTGTAGGCGTCGATCATGTGCACGGGCAGGCGGACGGTGCGGCCCTTGTCGGCGATCGCCCGGGTCACGGCGTGACGGATCCACCAGCTGCCGTAGGTCGAGAACCGACAGCCCTTGCGCGGGTCGAAGCGGTTGACGGCCTTCATCAGCCCGAGGTTGCCCTCCTGGATCAGGTCCTGTAGCGACATGCGGCCGCGGCTGTAGCGGCGAGCGATGGTGACGACCAGGCGCAGGTTGGCCTGCACGAACTCGGCGCGGGCGCCCCAGAACGACTGGTACTCGCGGCGCACGCCGTGCACGTAGGTCAGGAACGGCATGCTGCCGCGCGGCGGGAGCTTGACCTTCATGCTGAGACCGCGGTGCTCGCCGGCCTCGATGCTGACCAGATCGGCGAGCATGCGGTCGGCGACGAGGTTGTCGATGTCGGCCTCGGCCAGCGCGTTGGTCAGGGTCTCGCGCGAGCTCTCGTACTGCTCGCGGTGGATGAGCAGGTCGCGGTCACGCAGCTTGCGGGCGGCGAGGATCATCGCGTCGAGCGCGGCGGTCGGGCAGCTCGCCGCCGGCAGCACCTCGCGGGCCAGCTCGCAGATGCCGGCGACGAAGGGCGGGTAGTTGAGCGCGGCGCGCCACAGCGAGCGACGCAGCTCGTCGATGCGGCCCGCGAGCACACACTCCTTCTCGCGGCTCATGATCTCGGCGCGAGCGATGTCGCGGAAGTACACCGCCAGCGGTCCTGCCAGATCGCTGTCGGCGGCGTGGGGCGTGTCCGCATGGGTCTCGGCGCCCGAGTGCAGCGCGGCGTCATCCATGATCGGATCCGCGGACGCCACAGAAGAATCGTTCGTCAAATTTGTTGCGTTCATCTGGGCCGACTCCGTAATGGGTCGAGTGTCGTTGGTCGTTTTGCGGCGCCGAATGCCGGCGGCGCGTCTCGGTTTGAGGCTGGAAGGCCCACATGCCTCTGTCAAAGCACTGTCCCAGGTGACGGTGTTTCCGCGCCGTCCGCAACCGATTCGGCGGGCGGAATTCCGAGGTCTTCAACCCCCTATATGATGCGAAATGAGCGCTTTTTGGGGCCATTGCCCCCCTGTTCATGTGGGGGAATTGCCTCCAAAGCTGACAGATGCGCCCCTCAAGTCGGCGCCGCATTTTTTGCAAAAAAATTGATTTTTTCGCCGGTGGCCGGCCCGCGCGCCCCCTCGCGGGGGATGCGCCCGCGCTAGAGGCCATTGTATGGGGACATTCCCGAGGTTGTCTGCTGGCTGGTAACTTTCCCAGTGCACGAATTTTTGTGACACATGGGCGCCTGATGTGTGACAGGACGAGCGCTATCGAACATGAGGCGGGCGGGCCGCGCGCCATTCCTCTGAACAATGTTTGATGCAGGCGTACGGGGTTATCAATGGAGGACCGTTCACTGCGTATTGGAAGTTCTCATTTGGATTAACCTCGCTGCTTTATAGAAGGAGGGCGCAGCCCCGCGGCTGCGGCGAAGATCTCTTGACGGAGCCACAAATGTGCGGGGTCGTCGTGGTAGCGCTCGTGCCAGACCTGACGGACGGTGAATCCCGGCACGGGTAGTGGTGGCGCCATCACCTTGAACTCGAGCGCCTCGCCGAGCTGCTTCACGATCCGCGCCGGCGCCGTGAGCACCAGGTCGGAGCAGGCGACGATCAGGAGCGCCGCGAGGAAGTGCGGCACGATCAGCGCCACCTCGCGACGACGGCCGGTCTCGGTGAGCACGGCGTCGACCGTGCCCTGCGAGCCGCCGCGCAGGCTGACCAGGACGTGCCGCAGCTCGAGGTAGCCGTCGAGGTCGAGCCGTCGCTTGACCTGCGGGTGGCCCTTGCGACACAGGAACACCATCTCCTCGGTGAACAGCGTCTGCTGGCGGAGCCCGGCGCGCTCGTCGAAGCTCGCGCCGATCGCCAGGTCGTGGGCGCCGCTCTCTGATCAACAACGCCGGCATCACGCTCGAGCCGTGGGGCGTGACGACCAGCGAGGTGTCGCTCGACGTGTGGCGCAAGATCTTCGAGACCAACCTGTTCGCGGTGGTCGCCGTGACCCAGGCGATGTTGCCGCTGATCCGCAAGAGCGACGCGGGGCGGATCGTGAACCTCAGCAGCATCCTCGCCTCGCTGACCCTGCACTCCGACCCCAACTCGCCGCTCTACGACTTCAAGGCGGTCGCCTACGACACCTCGAAGACGGCGGTCAACCAGTACACCGTGCATCTGGCGTACGAGCTGCGTAACACCCCGATCAAGGTCAACGCGGCGCACCCCGGCTGGGTGAAGACCGACCTCGGAGGCGAGGGCGCGCCGATGGAGATCGTCGACGGCGCGAAGACCAGCGTCGCGCTGGCGACGCTGCCGGCCGACGGCCCGACCGGCGCGTACATCCACATGGGCGACCGCTTGCCCTGGTGAATTCGATCAGGGCGCGTGGCTACGCGTGGTCGGGCGTGGCGGCGGGGGCGGCCCGGGTGAGGCTGGCGAGCAGCAGCACGGCCGCGCCGGTCGCCACGTCGACGGCGACGCCGAGGCTC
>NZ_JACCSO010000143.1 GCF_013812955.1 Nannocystis sp.
GGCTTCAACGGGTGCGCCGCGATGTCGCGGCGGCGAGCTGCCACGCCGCGGCCGCCAATTCCCTCGACGTATGGGCTTCAACGGGTCCGCCGCGATGTCGCGGCGGCGAGAGGAGCGCGGCTGGGTATGCGGCGGGCCCGTCATCAACGCTTCAACGGGTCCGCCGCGATGTCGCGGCGGCGAGCGCCGCCCTGCCGGTCTGGTCCCGCGACTGCGATCGATCTCGAAGCGATTGGCGAACACGGCCCCGGGCGCGAGCGGCAACCCGGCCTCGGGGACGCGCCTAGCAGTGACCGGGCTATACCGAGCTCGTCGAGGCCGAGCTCGCAGAGGACGCTCATGCGGGGCCTGGCGCTGCTTGCCCAGCGAGGAGCCCCCGGATGCTAGGCTGAGCGCATGCACCAGAGCATCACGTTCCTGGACCCCGCGTCGGCCAGCCACGGGAGGCGGCGGATATGCCGTTATCCACTCTCCGCGCCGGACAGTAGTTTCGTCCGGGTACAACTCGACCGGGACACTTATGTCGACTCGATGCAGCTCAAGGGGGAAGTCAGCTGGCGACCGGAGGTGCTCCGTGCGGCGGAGCGGTGTCAACAAGCTGGGTTCGATCACTCCGTGTTTCGGGGGTATACGCTGGATGGATTCTACGGGTCGCTGAGCGACCGATGGGTTGACCTGCTGGTCCCAGGCGACTTCGTCGAGGCCGCGGTCGAGGCGCTCCGGGAGGCAGAGATGGATGGCAGGACCGAGAAGCTAACCGCCCTGACCCAGCAACTCGCGGTGCCTCTCGACACCTGGCTCGCGCCCGGGGAGCGCGAATTTCGGCGTGGCGTGGACTATACGTGTAGTTCGAGGCACTTTTTGCGTGTACTCGGCTTGTACGCCGCGGACCGTAAACTTCGGGTCAGAGGTAGGGTCGAAGGGGACAGCGTGCGGGTCGACGTGCGACCCGAGCTCTCGACGGAGCGCCGCGCCCGTCTGCAGAGGGCGGCGCAGAAGGCAGCGCGCCCGCCTGATTCCCGGAGTTGCCTCGTGTGTGAGTTCACCTATCTACCCTCGTTGGCTGACGACCGGAAGCAGCACCGTAGGGTGTGCAATGAGCAGAAGGCGGCGCTGTGGCCCTGCGCTTCGCTGGGGCTGGCTCGTCAACCTCGCGTCGGTGAGCTGATCAAGGTCAGCGACGGCTCACCCGCCTGGCTGCGTAATCGCTTCTACCGCTGGAGTCGGCTGCTCTGTCGCGAGTGCGGGTAGGCGGCCGCGTGCGCGTCTCCTTCAAGGCGCCCTGGCGCAGCGGCACCACCCACGCCGACATGGACGCCCACCAGTTCCTCGCCCGCCTCTGCGCACTGGTTCCGCCGCCCGGCTTCCACATGACCCGCTATTACGGCGTCTACGCAGGCGGCCAGCGCGGGGTCGATGTCGAGGTCGTCGTCGGCAGCGCGGACCACCTCGTGGACCTGCGCGAGCACGGCGGTCATGCGCTCCGGTGTCGGCGGCGGCGCGGGCAGGAAGCGCAGCTCGCCGCCCTGCTCCTCGTACACGCCGTCGGTGACCAGGCAGTGGAGATGTACATAGAGGCCGAGGTCACTGCGGAAGCGCTGGACGACCGTGACCACGCCCGCGTGCAAGGTAGCGACCGAGGCCAGGCCGTGCTGCTGCTTCGCGCGGAGCCGCATGTCCTGCATCACCGCCCGCGCGAGCCGCTCGGCGAGCGCAGCCAGCAACTTCGCGTCGTAGCTAAAGGCGCACCGCCAGCGGGCCCGGGAACGACAACACCCATTGTCGGTAACCCACCGCCGGCAGCACGTGGTCCACCAGCAGCGCCGCGCCCTCGGCCATCCGCCGGCCCATGCACGACGGGCAAAATCCGCGCGACTTGCAGGCGAAGGGCACCCGCAGCTCGTCGCCGCCGGTGCGGCAGCAGGTCCGCACGAAGCCGAGCTCGAGGTCACCGCAGCCCGCGAAGCCCTCGAGCTCGCCCTTCACGAACTCCGGCAGCGGCCCCGCACGCTCATCGCAGCGCCCCAGGAACTCCGCCAGGTGCTGACGCACCAGGACCGCCGCGTCGCACTCGTGCGTCTGGCGCGGCATGTAGCCGACCGGCCTCACGCACGCGGGCATCTCGCGCGCCCTTGCATCCTCGTGGCCGCTCTCGGCCGGTCAGCAAGTCGGCGCGATTGTTACGCCCGCCGTCGAAGGCGCTCACCCTGGCGGCCAGCGGGCGGGCCACCACGGCCAGCGGGCGGGCCACGGCCAGCCCGCTGGACGGAGGTCGGACGTGAGGGCCGGCGAGCGAGAGCCCGCAGCGCCAGGTGCTGCGCCTGATCGACGATCTTCCAGTGACGATGCGTGCGGCACCACTTCGGGCATCTCGGCGAGCCACCTGCAAATTCGCCTCGCCACCGAATGGGCGAACATCGCCCACGGCCCGTCTCACAGCGTCGGAGCCGGCGACGTCGCTGGCTCGGGCGAAGGGACCGGCTCGGGCGGAGCAGCCGGCACCGCCGGAACGACCGGAGCGACCGGCACAACCGGCTCAGCCGGCTCAGCCGGCAGACCGGGCGGATCGGGGACCCCCTGATTGGCGAACCCCTGGAATTCCAGCACATAGCTGTAGTCCCAGTGCGACGCTCGGTAGTGGCATTGCATGCAACTCGACCCGAGGTCCTGCTGCCTCGGGTCCGGCTCGAGGAAATACGCCTCCATCGTCATATTCGTCACATGATTCGCCGGTACTGACCTGCCCGCTCTCCGACGCACGATCCGATCGAACTTCGCGGGATCCTCGCCGATGCCATCCAGCAGGTCCTGCTTGCCCTTCCGGAACAGCACCCGCGACGGCCACTGCGTGCCGACCAGGCGATAGTTCGCCCACACGGTGCCGGCCAGCATCGTCTGATAGTCGTCATTGCGCGCCAGCATCGATTTAAGGAATTTCTGCTTGTTGATCGCCCGCTGGCCCACCGGTGTCGGCACCGCGGTGACCGCCCCGGCCTCCAGCTTCGGCGGTACCGTGGCAGGCGCCCCCGACTGCGCCAGCAGCCATGGCGTCGCGGGTTGCGTCTCGACGCCGAACGGCGCGACCTCCTTGTGCTCGAAGCTCGACCAGAACCACGACGGACGGGCCGCTGTCTTCTGCATGATATGCAGCCCCACCAGCGCCACCGACGCCGGTGCGCATTGAACCGGGCCCATGACCGACTCAATCCCGGCCGGCGCGATCTGGGCCTCCTCCACGTAGAACCTCGCGCGCAGCGCCCTGTCTGCGGCCTGCTCCGGCGTCAGCACTATCCACGCCGCCTTGATGACCGTGGCCCCGTGCTCCGGCCGCCCCCGGCTCGCCGGCGGGAATTGGTGCCTCGGGTCCGTCACCAGGCTCCGCCCCTGGTACCACTTGTTCTGCACCACCGTCTCGTAATACGGCTGGTTGATGTGCACGCTGTAGCGCAGCGCCTGGCCGTTCTGCGCGAACACCGGGTGATGCGCGAACGACTGCTCAATCTTCCCGCTCAGTTGCAACGTCCGCGGATCAACCCCGACGCACACTCCGTCCTCGCCCGCGGCCAATGCGTAGCTCGCCCATTCGGTCGGCGCGGACACCCGCTTCCGATTGAAGCTGTCCCGTGGGACCGCCCGCGGCCATAACTCGAAGTCCTGCTTCCACGTCAACCATACCGGCTTGCCGCCGTACTTCAGCGCGCGCGCGGCATCGACGCGGCCCCGTTCGAACTCCCCGAACGCCCCCGCTCGCGCGAGCCCGGGCCGCGAGAGCGCCACGAACGACATCCACGAATGATCGTGAAACGCCCGGGTCGTGACCGCGAGCCCGTGGGTATTCGCCGGGGGGACGATCGGCGCGGATGGCCCGCACGCGAACACCACCGCCAACGCGGTGCCGCCGAAGAAGATCGATCGACGATCGGGTCTCATGGCTGAAACCCTCCCGCCTGCCACGCCGCCAGCGTGGCGATCATGTTCGGCGTCCACGGTCGATCGGGCGGCATATACTGCGCATCGATCGCGTCGTACACCCGCTGATAATTCGCTGGCTGCTTCAGCCACTCGTAGTGGGCCAGTTTCACCGGGTCTTTCGTGCTCGGTTTGCGGAGCATGCACAGCACGTCGATCGGCCGGAACATTGGCCATACATCGTCCCGGTACGAAATAGCGACGCTCGTCAGGCCCTTGCTCACCAGTCGCGGCGCCGGGGCGGTGAACGCCACCGATTCGCTGGCGCTCGTCAGAGCGTTGCGGGCGGCCAGCACGCCCTCGACGAATTCGCGTTGGGCCAGCACCTGCGCCACGAATTCCTGGTTGAGCAGCACCTCCGCCACCAGATCGAGGTTATTCACTACCAACTCGGCGATCAGCGGATCCAGCCGGGCAGTCGCTGCATGCGGATTCGGCGGGGCGGCGCTCGAACCCTCCGATACGCCTTCATCTATTGGATCGCTTGAATCAGAACCACGGTTATTGGTCATACTCTACCTCTTCCAGTGCAACGTATCCATCACACGCCACGCCGGTATGAACGACCATCGTACACCGGCAGCTTCAGTTTAGTTCCTGATCCTCTACCACCCGCGCCCGGCGGGTGTCAAGCAGGCCGCGATTACACTGACCAACGTCAGCCCCCAACGTCAGGCCCGCTACCTGCTCCGACCGCCGTTCGCCCATGACGCTGTCCAGGGCCTCGTGACGGCCCAGGCGAGCGTACGCGCTGGTCACGAAGCTGGGCGTCGCGCGGACAAGGCTCTGACCCGGCCGCGGGCGTCATCATCGAGGGTCGAGATAGGTTCCAGGTCCGACGCGGTCACTCACCTTTGTGCGTCGATGTCTTGTAATGCAGGCTCTCGAGCACATCACGCAGCGTCGACGGTGGGAGACCGATCGCGCGCACCAGTTGCGTCGGATCGTAGGCCGTCGGGGCCAGGCTCTCGAACGAAAAAAGGCCGAGCGACGGGCACCGTGTTCCCCGCGGGTGTATCCGGCGAGGCCAACAAGCCGTGCCCGATCGATGGTGGTGGCCGCTACCTCAAGAAGGATCAGACGAACCTCGCCGAGACCTTCGCGTGCATCGCCAAGGTCGGGGCCAGCGGCTACGGGTTACTCGGCCAGGCGCTCACGGCTGCCATGCAGTCGAACATCAACGACCCGGGCGGCTGCAACCCGGGGTTCTTGCGCAAGGACGCGTTGTTGATGGTGACGTTCATCGCCACCGACCCGGACGTGGCCTCGGACTCCAAGGGCACGCCGGCCGAGTGGGCCCAGGCCGTGATCGACGCGAAGCACGGCGACGACAAGTCGGTGGTCATGTTGGATATTCTTGGCGCGGATGAGTGTAAGCTTTTCGACCGAATTTGCCTGTTGACCGAGATGTTCCCGTACCACCACCGCGAGAACGCCTGGGCCGTGGACTACGGGCCGGCGTTCGTCAAGGCGGCGAGCCTCGTCGAGACGGCCTGCGCCGGCTTCGCGCCGCCAGGCTGAGGCCGCCGAGTGTCAGCCGCCGAGTGTCAGCCGCCGATGACCACGAACGCGGGGTGGTCAT
>NZ_JACCSO010000122.1 GCF_013812955.1 Nannocystis sp.
CTGAAGCTGCTGGAGCGTGCGGCCGAGGCCCTGAAGATCGAGGACGAGCAGCAGACCGGAGGGGGCGCGGGCGTTGAGGGCGAGGCCGAGGCCGGCGCCTCGCAGCCCGCGGATCGGTGTCAGGCCGAGGCTGGCGCCGGCATGCAGCGCAGGGCCGAGCTCCCAGCGGGGGGCCGGCGGCGGCGGTGTGGGAGCGGCTGGTTTCGGCGCTGGCGGCTCGGGGCAGATGGCCGCAGGTGCGGGTGCGGGCGCTGGCTCGCTGGCGATCAGCGCCGGCGGCAGCGGGACGTGGCTCTTGTCGGCGACGACGGTGTCGTCCTCGATCGCGGCGATCAAGTTGGCGAGGGCGCTGGCGGCCGGGCGCGCCGGAGCGTCGGCGTCGACCTCGAGGCCGCGCAGATAGGCGCGACCGTCGGCGAGGATCAGGGTGAGCTCGAGCTGCGTGGCGCTGACCCGACGCAGCTCGATGAAGGCCCGCAAGGAGCCGTCGGTGGCGGGCGGGGCCTCGCTGCCGACCCCGACCAGCGTCAGCGTCGGCAGCCGCAGCTGGATCGCGCGCTCGAGCTCACCGCGCTCGAAGCCATCGGCGCGCAGGATCGCGGTGGAGATCCTGGTCTCGCCTGGATGTGACCGGCTCGAATGCGACGATGGTGGACGCGACGCGGCCGGCGCCCCGACCCCGCCGGAGAGGTCTCCGGCGGCCTGAGCGGCCGTCCGCGCCAGCAGGGCCAGCACGATCGTCGATGCGAGCATCACGTCGTTGCCGTGTATAGCGCCGACGCTGGCGATCCGCGAGCGTCTGCGCCGGCGAGGCGGCTCAGGGCTGATCGAGGCAGAGCTTCAGCTTCTCGGCGCACAGCTCCTTGGACACGCCATCGCCGATGCACGCGTCATACATGTCTTGACAAACCGGGGGCTCCTCGGGCTGGGGCGGCTCGCCGCACTTGTCGAGCAGCGGGGCGCACTCTTCCTTGGTGCCGCCCTGCTCGAGGCACTGATGGAAGGCCTGCTCGCAGTCGTTGGGCGGGGGCGGCGGCTCGCCGCACTTGTCGAGCAGCGGGGCGCACTCGTCCTTGGTGCCGCCCATCTCGAGGCACTGATGGAAGGCCTGCTCGCAGTCGTTGGGCGGGGGCGGCGGCTCGCACTTGTCGAGGATCGGCGCGCAGGCCTCCTCGGACTGGCCCTGGGCGAGGCACTCCTTGTAGGCGTAGCCGCAATCGTCGCCGGGCGGGGGCGGAGGCGGCTGCTCGCACTTGTCGAGCAACGGGGCGCACTTGTCCTTGGTGCCGCCCTGCTCGAGGCACTGGAAGAAGGCCTGGTCACACTCGCCGGGTGGAGGCGGGGGCGGCTGGCACTTGTCGAACAGCGGGTCACACTCGCCGGGCGGGGGCGGGGGCGGCTGCTCGCATTTGTCGAGGAGCGGGGCGCACTTGTCCTTGGTGCCGCCCTGCTCGAGGCACTGGTGGAAGGCTTGCTCGCAGTCGCCCGGCGGGGGCGGAGGCGGCTGCTCGCACTGGTCGAGGATCGCTTCGCACTTCTCGCCGCCGCCCTGATTCACGCAGTCGACGTAGGCCCCTTTGCAGCCGTCGCCGGGCTCGGGATCCTTGCCCTCCTCGCAGTCCTCTTCATGGGGCTTCTGGTCGTCGCCGTCGTTACAGCCGCAATCGTCCTCCTTGTCGCTGTCGTTCACGATGTTGTTGATGTTCGTGTCGCAGGCGGGCAGGAGCAGGCCGATGAAGGCGGCGCCGACGGCGAGACGGTAGAAACGCGAAAGACTAATCTTTTGCACGGGGGGCACTCCTCGAAGGACCGGTTGGGGTTCGAGGGTGAGTGGCGCGAAGCGGTCCGCCATTACGGGGAGTGTGAAGAATTATTTCACTCGCAGGTCGGCGGTCCGATGCTGACGTCGTCGAGGCTCCACCCACCGACCGGCGGGATCTGGCCCCCAAGCGCGCTGTGACAGAAGCGAACTTGCAGACCGGGGGCGATGAAGGGGGTGAGGTCGACGATGTGCTCGGTCCACTCCGGCTCCATCGTGAACTCGGGGAACTTGACCAGCGGCATCCAGCCCTGGAGCTTGGGGTCGAACACGTCGATGTGGCTCTGCATCGGTGGAGGCCCGGAGTTGAGGACGCTCCAGTAGCGCAGCCACAGCTCGCCGGGAAACTCCTGCAGCTCGAGCGGAGGGCTGATCAGGCAGCCGAGGGGGAAGCCGTTCATCGGCAGGCAGTCACCGATCAGGGCGCCTGCGAGCTGCTCGGCGAAGTCGGGGGAGTGGTCCTGAAACGGGTCGTCGCCGAGCTTGTCGGCGCACTTCGAGGGCTTCGCCGCACCGATCTGCCACGGCGGCTCCGCGACCCAGCCGGCGGGGTCGTTGAAGTCGGTGGTGAGCAGAGGCTTCGGCGGCTTGAGCACGGTCTCGCACTCGCCCTGGATGCACTGCTCCCCGAAGGTGCAGGCGAGGCCGTCGTCGCAGGACTCGCCCTCCGCGATCCACTTGATCTCGCAGTTGCCGCTGCCCGGGTCGCAGAAGCTCGCGCGACACGGACCATTGAAGCCGCTGCAGTCGAGCGTCGGGCCGAGGCACTCGCCCTGTTTGCAGAGGCCCGCGAAGACGCACAGGTCGTCGGCGA
Organism: Nannocystis sp.; assembly: GCF_013812955.1. Classification (GTDB taxonomy): domain Bacteria; phylum Myxococcota_A; class Polyangia; order Nannocystales; family Nannocystaceae; genus Nannocystis. The sequence goes on from NZ_JACCSO010000122.1 coordinate 2,634, forward strand.
CGCAGCCTTGACCGTCGGCGTCGAGGTCGGGCACGGGAGCGCAGCCGGTCTTCGGGTTGCAGTCCCAGCGGCGGCACGGACCTGGCGGCGGGCACTGCTCCGCGCCCTGGCAATTATCAAGAGAGCCGCATATGCCGTCCGTGCACACCGGCTCGATACAGTCACCCGGCCAGGTGCAGCGCTGTCCGGGCCAGCAGGGCTGGCAGGGGCCGCCGCAATCGATGTCGCTCTCGTCGCCGTTCCACAGGCCGTCGCCACAGGACGGGGCAGGGAACGGCTCGGTGTCCCCGGGCTGGGAGGTCGGATCGTCGGTGGTGTCGGCCGGCGGGTCGGTGGTGGTGTGCTCGTCGAGCACGTAGACGATCGGCGCGCAGCTGACCTGGCTCAAGGAGCAGGCGATCAGCAGCGTGCGCAGCGAGATCATGGCGCGGGGTCGTCCCGCTGTTCGAGGGCGCGGGTGGCCTGCTTGCGATGCACACCGGACGGGAAGTCGCCCAAGTACTGCTGCCAGCACGCGTGACGGGCCTGCTCGTCATCCGGGGCGGCGCGGCGGCACAGCCCCGCGCGGGCGTCGTCCGCGTAACGGCCGCGCGGGAAGGCGGCCAGGTACTCGCGCCACAGCGCCTTCTCCTGCTCGGGGCCGGAGCGCTGGCGGGCGAGCGTGAACAGGTCGCCGTAGCTGAGGTCGGCGGCGCGGCTGCCGGGGGCGAGCGCGACGATCTGCCGGAAGCGGCGCTCGGCGCCGGCGTAGTCCCCCGAGTGCCAGGCGGACTCGGCCTCGCTGTCGAGGCTGCGCAGTTGTTCGGCCAGATCGGGCGTGGTTGGACGCGGTGATTTCCTGGCCTTCGGGACAGGTTGTTCCGCGATGGTGTCGGTGCCGGTCTCTGGCTCGACAGGCGTCGGCTCCGGCGGGGTAACCTCTGGCTCTGGCGTGGGTTCGGGCTCGGGTGCCGGACGGATCGGATGTCGCAACACCGGGGTCGGCTCGTCACGGTCGGCGGCACGCGAGCCATCGGCGTTTCGTCCGCCCCACGAGGCCTGGGTCGGGTCGCCCTGCGAGGTGGCGAGGCGGGTGGCGAGCATCGGCGAGGCGACGGCGAGCAGGACGGCGGCGGCGGCCGCGACGGCGCCCCACAGCCAGCGGCGGCGGCGATCGACGACGACGGTTTGCCTGGCCGAAGGGACAGGTACGGGCGGGAACCCGTTGCGGCGCAGGGCGGCGATCTCCGCGTCGACCTCGCCGCGGACCTCGGCCAGCAGCGCGCCGAGTTCGGCGTTGTCGCGGACGGAGAGGCGCTGCGAGCTCTCGCTGCCGAGCGGCACGATCGGGGCCAGCGCGAGGGCCTCGTCGAGCGCGGCCCGGGGCACCCGCTGCGGGTCGCGGGCGTGGGCGGCCTCGATCACGGCGGCGAAGTCGGGGCTCACGTCGCGCAGCTCGCGGGCGATCGCCTCGTCGAGCATGGCGCGGGCCTCGTCACGAAGCAGGTCGAGCGCGTCGGGCCGGTCATGCCGGTCATGGCGGCGGTCGGCGCTCATGCGCTCTGCTCCTGCTCGCCGGGGAGGATGCCCCACGCGATCAACTGCTTGCGGATGAGCTGGCGGGCCCGGGTCGCGCGCACGGCCACGTTGCCCGGGGTGATGCCGAGGCGCAGCGCCGCCTCGTCGGGGCTCAGGCCCTCGAGGTCACGCAGCACGAAGGCGACGCGCAGCTGCTCGGGCAGGCTCTCCATCGCCGCATACAGGGCCTTGACCCGCTGCTTGCGATGGACCGCAATGCCGAGCTCGTCGGACTCGCCCGGGAGCGCGTGGACCAGCTCGAGCTTGGCGTGGGCGCGCTCGGTGCTATTGCGCGAGCGCCAGTGGTTGCGCACGACGTTGATGGCGACGCCGTGCAGCCAGGTGCTGAACAGCGAGCGGTTGTCGAAGCTGGAGATCTTCAGCAGCGCCTGGACGAAGGTCTCCTGGACCAGCTCCTCGCTGACGTGGGGGTCGCCGGTCAGGGTGCGGACGTGCCGGTAGATCCGCTCGAAGTTGTCCTGGTAGAGCTTCGACCAGGCCGCCATCTCGCCGGCTTGCGCGCGTTGGACCAGCTGTTCGACGGCGCGGGGGCCTGCCGCGGCCGGGAGCCCGACCGGGAGCTCGGTCGCGTCGGCGGGGACGGGGCGTAAGTGAGAGCCAGGCTGGACCATGCGGAGTGATCGGTGAGCCGCGCGAGCGGCCCCCAGATTACAGCCGTTCCGGCGATTATTTCCGGGCGCCGCCGGCCGGCCATGCTCCCTGCGTCGGCCGACTGCGTCGGCCGACCGTCGACAGAGACGCGCGGTTTCAGGCTCAGGGCGTCACTTGGGTGGATTGATCAGGCGGGTGGCCGCGGCGTGGGTGCCGACGGCGGCCGCAGCCGGCAAGCCCCAGAGGATGTTGCCGCGAAAGCCGACGAAGAACATCCCGGACACGACGCTGGTCTCGGCGGGGAGGATGTCCTCACGGGCGAGCGGGCTGTCGAACTGGCCGCCGACGACGATCGAGCCGAAGCCGCCGATGCCGAAGCCGACATCCGCGGTGAAGCCGAGCGGGCCGCGGGCGTTGTCGAAGTTGCCGTTGCGGTTGGTGCCCGCGAGCTTGAACACCAGGGCGCTGGTGAACTCGAGGCTGGGGGCGAAGCGCTTGCGGCTGAACCAGTAGCGGCCGGCGATGCCGACGTTGCCCCAGATCTCCTTGCTGTCGCTGGCGATGACGCCACCCTTGGGGCCGAGGCTGAGGCGGGTGTAGCGGAACTTGCCGCGGGTCTCGGTCATCGTCGGGATGCTGACCCAGATGTCGTACTGGACCCGGGCCGAGCTCCACTTGTTGAACTCGTTCGCGCTGTTGAAGTCTTTCTGGCGCGCGCGGTAGGCGTAAGCGCTGGTGGCGTTGATCTCGACGACGAGGCCGCAGGTCGGGTCGGCGATCCAGCAGCGAAACATCGGCCTCCGCTCGCTGGTCGGCGGCGTCGGGTCGAGGCCCTGGCGGCCGCGAAAGGTCTGCATGTCGGCGGCGCTGTAATACGGCGGACCGGCTGGCTCGACCCGCGGCGGAGCCATGGGCTCGCTGTCCTCGGGGACAGGTGCGCTGACCACCGTGGCGGGCTCCGGCTCCAGCGGCGCGGGCTCGGCGGCGAGGGGGGCGCTGGAGGGCCGTCCGGTGACGGGCTCGACGCTCGGCTGGCTCGGCTGAACCGGCTCGGCCGGCTGTTGCAGCTGGGTCGGCCGCTGCAGCGGAGCCGGCTGGGCCGGCTGTTGCAGCTGCACGAGCAGGGCCGCGAGGACGGGCGCTAGCAGGCTCACAGCGCACCTCCGGCGAGCAGGCCGAGCAGGACCAGGCCGATGAGGGGTGCGGCGGCGATGCCGTTGCCGCGGAAGCCGAACACGATCCGGCTGTCGCTGTCGAGCAGGTCGGTGGCCAGGAACAGGCCGCCGATGCCGCCCCAGTTGGCGGACAGGGCGGCGTGGGTGCCGAAGTACTTCGCCTTGCTGCCGAGCACGTTGGATCTCACGATGCCGAGGTCGAGGTCGAGGTGAAAGCCGTTGCGCTTCTTGGACAGCCAGAGCTGATTGACGAGGATGATGCGCCAGGCGTCGGTGTGCTCCGAGCTCAGCGCGCTCTTCGAGGTCGGTGACGCCGTCCCGCGCGACCAGCTGCCCACCGCGCCGACTCCCCAGGGGTGCCAGCCGCCCTCGCCGCGCCGTAACATCGGCTTGAACACCACGCCCCCGCGGAAGTTGTACTGCGCATAAGGGACGTCGAGCCGCGTCGGCGCCGACACGATGTTGACGCCGATGCCGACATCCGCGGACAACAACAGCGCGCTCTTGCAATAGCTGTCGTCGACGAAGCAAAACGCCCCGCGTCCGAGGGAGAAGCGGGGCGGATCGGCCGGGTGTGTGCCGTTCGGGAAGGCCGTGTCCGAGGCCGGCTCGGCGGCGTAGAACGGACCATGCTCGGGCGGCGGCTTGCGGGCGGCGACCGGAGCTGGCCCATAGGACAGGTCAGCGGGAGGCGCCGCGAGCACCGCGTCATTGGTCGCAGGGGGTATCGGTGCGGGGGGCGAAGGCGGTGTGGCCGCGTCGGCGGTCGGTGCCAGCGGGGTGGAGACGTCGGCGGGCGCGGGCACGGGCACGGGGAGGGCCTCGGCGGGTGCCGCTGCGGGTCCGGCCGTTGCGGGCGGGGCCGCGCCGGGGTCGGGTGCAGACGCGACGAGCGCGAGCAGGACGGGCAGGCAGGGCGCGGGCACGAGGCCCTCAGCATGCAGAAGTTAGCGCCCCCTGACAACCGGTCTGGCCGGCGGCGGGCCGGACCGCGATCGGACTCGGCCGCGGTTCAGGGCCCGGACCGCGGAGGACCGGGGCTGGCATGCGCGACGCCAAACGAGGAAATTGGCCGGCGTCCTCGGAGTTGCACGGGGGTGATATGCGCGACGCGCGCAACCCGACGAGGGCCTACTTGGGGTCGTTGCCGATGCGCTCGGCGCCGCGGGCGATCGCCTTGATGATCGGGGCGCCGAGCAGGTTCTCGGCCTCGGCCTGGGCGGCCTCCCACGCGGGGGCGACGTCGCCGATCAACTTCTGGCCGCGCGCGGTGATCCGGATCTCGTGCGAGCGGGCGTCGTCGATGTCGGCGAGCTCGAGCCAGCCGCTCTTGCACATGCGCTCGACGTTGCGACTGACCGTCGACGCGTCCATGTGCATGCGCTGCGACAGATCGTTGGGCGTCAGGCCGCCGGTCTGCATGACCACGACCAGCGTGTTCAGCTGAGCGATCCGCAGCTTGTACGGCCGCAACGCATCGTCGTAGATCCGACTGACGGCTCGGTTGATCACGCGGAGGCGGTACGCCGTGCACTCGCCCCAGATGCGCTCCGCAACCTCGCTCACCCCATGCTTTGCCCGCCGCACGCCCATTGGCCGTCATTGTATGAAACAGCAAGGTTCGGTCAACAAGCTTCCACGCGGGCGGCGACGGACCATGCGCGCAAGTACACAGAAAATGACGGCGGCCGCGGCCATGAACGGCCATGAACGGTCATGAACGGTCATGAACGGCCGCGAAAGTTGCTGTGACCGCGCCAAGGCGCGACTTCGGACCCACCACCGCCTCACGCGGCCCGGCACGATCGGTGTGCGTCGACTCGCGGCGAGCATGATCGCCGCCGCGGAATAACGATCAGGGCAGCGAGCCCAGGCGCGTTCGCGTGCCCGGGCCGGCGCTCAGGCGGCGGGCTCGGGCTCTTTGAAGCCCATGCGGTAGAGCTCGGCATAGACGCCGCCGCGGGCGAGCAGCGCGTCGTGTTTGCCCTGCTCGACGATCTCGCCGCCGTGCATGACGAGGATCTTGTCGGCGCGGCGCACCGTGCTCAGGCGGTGCGCGATCACCAGGACGCTGCGACCACGCAGCAGCACCTCGATCGCCGCCTGCACGCGATGCTCCGTCATGCTGTCGACGCTCGCGGTCGCCTCGTCGAGGATCAGTATACGCGGGTTGTGCAGCACGGCGCGGGCGATCGAAAGGCGCTGACGCTCGCCGCCCGA